>CAZEYY010000023.1:6180-36264 GCA_964516485.1 uncultured Rikenellaceae bacterium | reverse complement strand
ATCAATATATTTTTAATAATATATCAATTTATTTATCATTCCCGACACTCATAATTTTTAATTCTGAATTTCCCGGTGTTTTGATTCTTGTCGGCGGGCAGGCTTTTCAGAGAGCAGGAAGGGATGCGATTTCCAAATATGAAAATGTAATTTATCTTCCTGATATACACACAACCGATCTGTTTGTTAAGTCGCTGAATGCCAAAGAAAAAACTGCATGAAAAAGTCTTCCGGAAACGAATTGCACGATCAACTGAGGATCCGCACAAGGGAGCTGCATGTGAAAGCTCATTCTGTGCCTTACATCAAAGCCTTGCTTAATAATGACATCCAGCTAATAAGTTATGTCGGACATCTAAGGGCTCTTGCAATAATTCATGGGACTCTTGAAAATCAGCTAAAACAGATACACAATGAAACTTTTACCGAAATAACACAGGGCTATAAATCACGGCTGAATTATATCCTTTCAGATCTTGAATTTCTGAATGCCGCTGAAGTTAAGGATGTCATTCCTGCTGTTAATGAGGCTCTTCATGTGGCTGATAAAATATTGGTCTATTCGGCACTTAATCCTTTAAGGCTTATAGGCTTCATTTATATACTTGAAGGTGCACAGAATGGTGGGAACATACTCAAAAAGCATATTACAGAGACACTTCATCTGAAAGAGAACCAGGGAACTTCCTATTTCTTTTCAGATGATGAATCAGGATCATTCTGGGAAAACTTCATCTCTAAAATCAACAGCAGTATTACTGACAAGGCGCAACGTGAGGATATTATAGATGCAGCTGTTGAGTTGTTTAACAGTCTCTTGGGAATTTATGAATCTTTAACCATTCTGGACCAGAAAAATTTAGGGAATCATATTACTTCATTAAACCCGGAAGCGGGAAATTATCCAATAACCACCAATCCGCTTGAAATTTCAGTTTCAATAAGGTCCGGGATGATCTGCTGGGACATGTTCTCCTATTATGAACACAGATACGGTGAGAGAGGCCGGAGGTTTGTAAGAAGTGATGCAGTCTGGCTGGTATCTGTCAGTGAACTTCCGGAACAGATTGCAATTGAACAGGTGAAATGGCTTGCACGGTATCTTGCAATTAGAGGAATGCCAACATACACTATGGAAGTGCAGATGAGACTGCATTACAAATTGTTGTCAGAGGAACTGTCTGAATATGAAGTAAGATACAGGAAGTTCCTGAAAGCTGCAGATGAACTGAAGGCAACTAGAAACAAGTTTATCGATGATTCATTTTTTGAGAAAAGCAATGAATTATTTGAGAAGAACCTTGACTTGATGTCCGTATCTGACTCTTCAGAGGTACTGCCTGTTAAAAATACAGGTTTGTTGATAGCATCTTCCTTGGCTGATGCCAGAAATAATATTCCGGATGCTGTTGCTTCCCTGAAAAACTGGCTCACTGATGTCACCAGGTTTCCTGCAGGCTGGATCGCAGTTGTTGAGAAGACATTCAAAGATCTGGAAGATATAATGGAAAAGCGATCTGATGATTGGATCTGATCTTAATATTGTCCTTGAAGAATGGTTTAGTGATTGCCGGCCGGTAATCCTTAAGAACAAGTCTTTGTGTATTGCTGTTTTTTCTGATGACAGGAGATTATTGTATGCAAATGATTCAATATCTGAATTTTTTAAGACCGATCCGGCTTCCGGTTTTCTGAATCCGGAGTTTGGGACTATTGTAAATAAGCCGGAATCTGATGATCCTGTATTTGAAGGATTTATTACAATCGGAGATTATTCTTCAATTAATGCATCCCTGTGGTCGCAAGTTTATCACAGGAATAAAAAGATGTTGATGATAGGAGGTGTAATAGCTTCATCCATGGTTGAGCAGAATACAAAAATGCTTCATCTGAACAGGGAAATCAGCAATGTACAAAGGGAACTTATCAGGGAGAAGAGAACCCTTGAAAAAACTCTTGAGCAGCTGAACCAGGCAAATACTGAGTTGAAAAAAGTCAATGCTGATAAAGACAGGTTTTTATCGATAATGAGCCATGACCTGAGAAGCCCATTTGGTGGAATTATGAACCTCTCAGAATTCATATATGAAAACTTCAGTGTAATGGAGAAGGAAGAAATAGTACAGAGCCTTGATATCCTTTACAAGACAGCAAGAAGTACCTTTAATCTGCTGGAAGAACTGCTTATGTGGTCAAGATCACAAAGGGGAAAGGTACCTTTCAATCCTGAGATTTTAAATTTCAGAGATATATGTAATCAGATAAGCGAAATCTTTTTTCAGAGAATCCAGGACAAGAATCTTGTTTTGAACATTGCCGGATCTGCTGATATTGAGATTTATGCGGATAATGAGATGCTTAAGACAATATTACGGAATCTGGTGTCAAATGCCATAAAATTCACGCCTTCAGGAGGAAAAATTACTATTGACGCCTCGAATAGGGGTGATGATGTATTAATTTGGGTAACTGATACTGGCGTTGGGATAACAAAGGAAAATATTCACAAGTTGTTTGATATCTCTCAAACACATACAACTGATGGTACCAATGAAGAAAAGGGAACAGGACTGGGGCTGCTCCTTTGCAAGGAGTTTGTTGATAAACATGGTGGAAATATTTATGTGGAAAGCGAGGCCGGAAAGGGATCAGTTTTTAGTTTCTCGCTTCCGTTGAAAGGCAGGTAAATTGCTTAAAAACAGTGAATTGCAATAATGCTAATGAAATGCCTGACATCTGGGGAGGCAAAATATTAAGCACAACTTTATAATTTTTAAAGCGAAGACCTGAAAAACTCAATAGTTTTCAGAAGTCCTTCATCAAGCTTTATTTCAGGCTTCCATCCAAGTTCCTTCCCTGCCAGAGTAATATCAGGCTGTCTTTGCATAGGATCATCAGGAGGCAGAGGCATGCGTACAATCTTTGATTTTGATCCTGTAAGCTTTATAACTTTTTCAGCCAGCTCAAGGATAGTGAATTCATTTGGATTGCCGATATTGACCGGACCTGTGAACTTATCCTGGCTGGCCATCATCCTTATCATTCCTTCAACAAGATCATCAACATACTGGAAACTTCTTGTCTGACTGCCGTCTCCGTAAATCGTAATGTCCTTATTCTGAAGTGCCTGTACAATAAAATTAGAAACCACCCTTCCGTCATTGGGATGCATCCTGGGACCATAGGTGTTGAAGATCCTGACAATCTTGATCCTTACATTGTTCTGCCTGTGATAGTTTACGAAAAGAGTTTCAGCAGCCCTTTTCCCTTCATCATAACAGGCCCTCTCACCAATTGGATTCACATGACCCCAGTAAGTCTCAACCTGTGGATGTACCTGGGGATCTCCATAGACTTCACTTGTTGATGCCTGAAGTATCTTAGCCTTTATGCGCTTTGCAAGCCCCAGCATGTTTATTGCACCCATTACGGATGTTTTCACAGTTTTTATTGCATTGTACTGATAATGAACCGGTGAAGCAGGGCAGGCAAGGTTATAGATCTCATCAACTTCTATAAAGAAAGGCATTGTAACATCATGCCTTATCAGTTCAAAATAAGGATTGTCAAGAAGATGGACGACATTCTGTTTCTGGCCTGTAAAATAATTGTCAATGCAGACAACTTCATTTCCTTCATTAAGAAGACGTTCACACAGATGTGAACCAACAAAACCGGCACCGCCAGTTACAAGTACTTTTTTTCTGATCATTTATTTAGTGGTGTCAATTCCAATGCAATAATAGGCAAATCCATATCTTTTCAGTTCATTTCTGTCATATATGTTTCTCCCGTCAAAAACAACAGGATTCACCATTAGCTTTTTCATTATCTGAAACTTGGGAAACTTGAATTCAGGCCATTCAGTGATCATGGCAAGTCCGTCGGAATCAATAAGAGCCTCATACTGGTCTTCAAAATATTGAATCCTGTCACCGAAATGGTGCCTGGTTTCCTTCATGGCGACCGGATCATAAGCTTTGACGCTGGCGCCTGCTTCAAGAAGCTTTTCAATGATTACAAGTGACGGAGCCTCTCTCATGTCATCGGTCTGCGGTTTGAAAGATAAACCCCATACAGTAATAGTTTTTCCCTTAATGTCACCATTATGGTGCTTTAAAATTTTATCAAAGAGAACGCTTTTCTGGTCTTTGTTTACGGCTTCAACAGCCTTAAGAACTCTCAGTTCATAGCCATATTCCGATGCAGTTTTCACAAGAGCCTGCACATCTTTCGGGAAGCATGATCCTCCATAGCCTATTCCCGGGTAAATGAACTTAGTTCCAATCCTTGAATCGGATCCGATACCTTTCCTTACCATATTGACATCAGCTCCTACAACTTCACACAGGTTTGCTATGTCGTTCATGAAGCTGATCTTTGTTGCCAGCATTGAGTTAGCTGCATATTTAGTCATTTCGGCTGAAGTGATATCCATGAAAATCACAGGATGACCATTGAGGGTAAAAGGCTTGTAAAGACTCCTCATTAGCTCCTCTGCTCTCTGGCTGTTCAATCCGATTACTATCCTGTCAGGTTTCAGGAAGTCTTCAATCGCAGCGCCTTCCTTAAGAAATTCAGGATTTGAGGCAACATCAAATTCGATAGATACCCCTCGCTTAGCCAATTCTTCTTCCACAGCTGCCTTTACCTTGCCGGCGGTGCCTACCGGAACAGTACTTTTTGTTACTATAAGAAGATAATCATTAATATATTTTCCGCAATCGCGAGCTACTGAAAGAACATATTTCAGGTCAGCGCTGCCGTCTTCATCAGGAGGAGTTCCCACAGCTATGAAGAGGACTTCTGAATCTTTTATTGCTTCAGAAATGTCGGTGGTAAAGCTTAAACGGCCTTTTTTCATGTTCCGGTGTATCATATCTTCAAGGCCTGGTTCGAAAATAGGAATTATTCCGTTTTTCAGATTTTCAATCTTCTGACTGTTCACATCGACACAAACCACATCGATTCCTACTTCAGCAAAACAGGTTCCTGTCACAAGCCCAACATAGCCGCTTCCCACAATAGCAATTTTCATTGTTTTTCCTTTTGAATTTAAGATATATATAAAAATTTAATACCAGGTTAAATTTACATACAATAACGAATTTGAACAAAAACCAGAGTTTAAAGTTTAATAAGCTGTAAACACTTTAACCTTAACCGTATTTAAGCCAAAAGGTTTAGTGAAATTGAAAAAAATATTTATGGTGGAAGCGCAAGGCATTGAACAACAGGTAGATATGTATTTGTTTCAAAAGGTGGCTGATAATCTGCCGGTCGGAATTTTCAGGTTAGATGTGAATGGCAAAATTATTTTTTCAAATTCTGTTCTGACAAAAAATTTTGGTTACAGTGACTGGGATGACATGAAAAATAATATAAATGAAATTAGCGGTTTTCCCGGTTTCTTTTCAAAAAGTAAAATACTTGAACAGCTTGAAAGCAAAGGAGAACTTAAAGGTTTTGAAACCTCTATTAAACTGAAGGATGGTTCGGTTATATACCTCCGGGAAAATATTAAGGCCTTCCGGGATTCTGATGGAAAGATAGCTTATTATGATTGTACAGCCGAGAACATTTCAGACAAGATCCAGGAGGCTGAGAACTATCGGAAGCTAATTCAGGCAGTTGAGCAAAGTCCTGTCAGCATTATAGTTACTGATATGGATGGCCGGATTGAGTATGTAAATCCCAAAACCTGCCATGTTACAGGTTATACTTTCAGGGAGTTATACAGATCGAAGCCAAATATTCTTAAATCCGGGGAAACTGATATGAAAGAGTATCAGAGACTCTGGAAAACAATTACTTCCGGAAACGTCTGGAGAGGAGTGTTTCATAATAAAAAAAAGAACGGTGAACTATATTGGGAGTCTGCCACAATTGCTCCAGTACTCAATAGTAATGGGGTGGTTACACATTTTGTGGCTGTAAAGGAAGATATAACAGAGAAAAAGGGTTATGAGGAGTTGCTTGTAAAAAGTGAACTAAAATACAGGTTGCTGGCCGATGAACTGAAGCAGTTAAATGCTACAAAGGACAAATTATTCTCGGTCATAGCACATGACCTCAGGGGACCTATAGGTTCATTCAGAAGTGTCCTTGATGTATTGTCAGAAAACAGTGAACAGGATACTTCTCTCCGCGAGATGATTCTGAACGAGCTTAGAAAGGAATCCGATATAATATATGAAATCCTGGATAACCTGCTTTACTGGTCAAAGGTTCAGCAGGATTCTATAGTTGTGAATCCTGTCAGTATTGATGTAAGTGGTCTGCTTCTTGACGTGAAGAGCTATTATTTACCCAGGATTGTCAGTAAGCAATTATCGATCAATGAATCCATTGATGGTGACCTGAAAATATATGGTGACAGGGAACAGCTTGATCTTGTCCTAAGGAATCTGATGTCGAATGCCGTGAAATTTACACCCAAGGGTGGCATTATAAAAATAAGTACCCACAAAGCATCGGATTCTGTTGAAATCTGCTTCGACGACAGCGGAACAGGCATGACAGGTGAAACTCTCAGAAACCTCTTTATCCAGAATGATTTTTTCAGGACCTATGGAACCGAAGGAGAAAAAGGCAGAGGACTCGGACTTATGCTTTGCCGGTACTTCACAGAACTTAACAAAGGCACAATATCTGTTTCAAGCACTGAGGGCTCCGGAAGTCAATTCATTTTAACATTTCCTTTAATATCCTGATATTTAATTTGTTAATACAAGCAGCCTCAGATTGCAAATAGCATGAGAAATCTTATCAGTGGAAATACAAGTTTAATTGAGGGATACCTTTTTGCCCTTGAGGAATTATTAAACAACAATGATTCCCGATCCTCTGTATCAAGATCTTTGTCAAAACTTGCTGAAATCACAGAAGCTGACTGCTCTCTGATGTACGCTGCATCCTCAGGTGAAAACAGGATACTTACCAACCGTACTGAATATATTTACTCTGAAGGAATAATTATAAAGAAAGAGAAAGTGCCGGTCTCTCAGGAATTTGAACTGTCAGAAGAGCTGGCTGATCTGCTGAAGGAACATCATTCATTGCATCTGGTTGTAAATGAATTGGATAAGGACAGCAGTATTTTGCACTGGTTGCAGGTCAATGGCTGGTTTTCAGTAATTATTATTCCTGTATTCAGACCAAACAGAAAATGTGAATTTTTGCTGTTGTGCCGGAACAGCGCGAGGTTCAATATAAATGATGACGGACTTACAATACTTACAAGGCTTGGAGGCATATTCTTAAAAACTCTTGAAAACAGCGCTGACAGGGAGTATAAGAACAAGCTTGCACTTGTTGCCAGGAAAAACAGGCTCGGAATACAGATTACCGACCGGGAAATGAATATTACCTATGTAAATGATTCCCTGAAAAAAATGACTGGTTATTCCAGACAGGAACTCATAGGCAAAGATCTCTTAAAAGTGCTTTCCGGACCTCTGACCCAGCAGAAGAGCCATGATCTTCTGATTAGCAGTCACAGGGGCTCATATCCTGTTGATATTGACCTTATACTGTACCGTAAAGACAGATCATGGTTCTGGGCTAACATAAAGCAGCAACCTGCTGAAGATTATGCCTCAGGCTCACATTTGTATTTTTCTTTTATACAGGACATAAGTGAGAAAAAGATCGCGGAAGAATATGCCCGGAATTCACGACGGAGGCTCTCAGCACTTATTCAGAATCTAAAGGAGGGAATTCTTCTCGAAGACCAGAATCAGAGGATAGCCTTTGTTAATCAGAGTTTCTGTGATCTCCTGGAAATTCGTGATGCAGCAGATGATCTCTCCGGAAAAGAGTCATTTGCAGTTCTCAGTGAAATAAACAATAAGTTCATTGAGCCGGAAAAGTTCATTGAATTTTACCGGGAAACAGAATCCGCCGGGAAAATTATTTCAGGAAAGGAATGGAAACTAGTCAGCGGTCAGATCTATGAAATTGAATATACCCCTGTTCTTAGAAATGAAGAGGTAACCGGTCATCTCTGGAAATTCACAGATATTACTTTCAGAAAAAACCAGGAAAAGATCCTCAGGCAGCAGGAAGAAAAGTACAGAAATATAATTGATAACATTAAAATGGGGCTGGTTGAAACAGATACAGCAAATACTGTAACATTTGTAAATAACCATTTCTCTGCAATTTGTGGGTACACGCAGGCTGAAATTACAGGTAAGAAAATCTATGATCTAAACCTCGGTCAACATTTCAGGCAGTTTGTTACCGGCTTTTCCAATGATCCGGATGCAGATTCTTCCGACTCCGCACAGGTTATGATAACGGATCAGAATAATAAATCGGGCTGGTGGCTTATAAGCAGGGGGCCCAACCATAATGACAAGGGCAGACTGAAAGGTTCAGTTATAATTACAGTCGATATAACCAAACAAAAGGAACTTGAGCAGGAACTTGATCTTGCCAGGCAAAAAGCAGAAGACTCATCAAAAGCGAAGGAAACCTTTCTTGCTACTGTGAGTCATGAGATACGTACTCCCCTGAATATTATAACCGGTATGATACGCGAAGTTTCAAGGGAAACTCTGTCCGATAAACAGAAACTATTTATTCATAATGCCGAGATATCAGGCCGTCACCTGCTTTCACTTCTGAACAATGTCCTTGACATAACCAAGATAGAATCAGGTCAGCTTGACCTTGACCTCCGGCCGTTGAACATAAGAGAGGTAATTAAGGAAACAGTATCTGTGATGGAGATGGCAGCTGCTGAGAAAATGCTCGTCATGAGCCTGAAATTTTCGGAAGAGATTGAAAAGGAATATACCGGAGACTCCAGACGGATCAGGCAGATACTGTTTAATGTGCTCGACAACGCGGTGAAATTCACTGAGAAGGGAAGCATTACAATTGATTGTACAATTGACAGGCAGAGCGACCTTAGTCAGGTCCTTAAAATAAGTGTAACTGATACCGGTGCAGGGATCGATGAGAAAACTCTGGGTAATATTTTCGACCTTTTCACATCGGGTACAAACAGTATCCGTGACAAAAACAATGGTGTTGGTCTTGGGCTTGCAGTAAGCAGGCAGCTTGCCATGTTAATGCAGGGAGATATCCTGATCTCAGCTAAACCCGGCCATGGCACCACTGTCGATATTATGCTGGAACTAAGGCGTCTGGAGCAGGCAGCAGCTCCTGTCTCAGCAGAATCTTTCCCTGCTGAAATACTGAGAAATAAACGGATTTTGCTTGCCGAGGATAATTTTCTGAACCGTCTTGTGGCTGTTAATTCGCTATCGTTCTATGGAATGGAGATTACTGAAGCAGTTAATGGAAAGGAGGCTGTTGAAAAGCTGAAGGAGTCATCCTATGATCTTGTTTTAATGGATCTGCAGATGCCTGAAATGGGAGGACTCGAGGCTACACGGATAATCAGGCAGGAGCTGGGACTTGATGTGCCTGTAATTGCACTTACTGCAAATGCCTTCAGGTCAGAACTGGACAAGTGTATTTCAGCCGGCATGAATGACTTTATTATCAAGCCCTTTGAAGAAAGCATGCTGGTAAATATCCTTGTTAAGAATATTTCAGGCAGAGCTGATTCAGCAGGTGAGAAGACCGAAGTAAAAGCTGTTCCTTCAGAACTGCCTTATGATCTGAGTCTTATACGTGCCAGCAGCAGGGGAAAGGAAGAATTTGTGCTTCAGATGATACAGGTATTTTGTGAGCAGATTCCAGAAATGGTCAGGAGTATGAAAAAATCATGGCAGGACGGAGATTATGAAACTATGAGCAGGCTGGCTCATAAGATCAAACCAAACCTTGCGAATTTCGGTGTAGCTTCACTCAAACAGGTGATAGAAGCCCTTGAAAAATACTCTGTTGAAGCCCTGCCTGATGTTGATTTAGAGGAGTATATTGATAAAACTGAAAAACTGACCGGTCAGGTTGTGTTAAGTCTTCAGGAGGCTTATCTGAAATAAAAATATGTTATATAACATGTTTTATGGACTGATTCTCAAATGCTGTTTATGAGCTTCAACAGAATTACCCTTGAATGTAAGAGTTTGTAAGATATATGTTTGTTAGTGTAATGTGCATTGTAAGGATTGATTGAACAACCATATAAAAATTGCAGTCCGGTTTTGAACATCTTGCCTGTGGTTTTGTTTTAATGTCGTTATACACAATTAAAATAAGGGGTAAGGACTCCGTTAAACAATGAAAAGTAAAATACTTGTAGCAGACGATGATCTCAGTATTCGTCTGATGCTTGAAAATTTCCTGTCGAAAGATTATGATGTTGTATGCAAAAGTGATGGGCAGGAGGCTTTGGAATGGCTTGAGGGCAATCAGCCCGATCTGATAATTTGTGACATCCAGATGCCGAATATGAACGGATATGACTGTCTTGTTAAAATAAGGCAACGCGGATATACCAGACACACACCTGTTATAATGTTGTCGGCTGCAGATGCCAGTAACGACCGGATAAAAAGCTATCGTCTGGGAGCACAGGATTTTCTTATAAAACCATTTAATCCTGAGGAGCTTGAGGAGCTTGTTAAGAAAAATCTTTTTCCGATTCACTATGCAATTTCCTGGTGAAGCCTGACTGGTATTTTGCACTACAATTACAGGATTTCAGATACTTATGACAGAAAAAACTGCTATACTCTATATAGGAAAATCCGCTGATACAATTGCAGCACTGAAGCTTACACGAAAGGCCGATTTGATACTTGCTGATAATAATCATGATGCCATCGCTTACCTGCGTTCAGGGAAACCTGTAGGCGGGCTGATTTGTGAAAATGAACCTGAGGGGAATGATGGTTTTGTGATGCACGAATGGCTGAGAAAACGTCCAAGATTCACCAGGTTACCCTTTATTCTGATAACACCTGAATTCAGGGAAGAATTAATTAAAAAAGCTTTTGCCAGCCGGATAGATGATTTTTTTGTCTATCCTTTCATAAATGCCGGAGATGTAATTGAAAGGCTACTGTTCCTTATCAGGTACAGAAGTGAAGAACAGACAGGATTGAAAGAGGGCAGGCAGGATCCGGTATACAAAATGCCTCTGAGCAAGAGGATTTTTGATATTGCAATGGCATCAGGTGCAATTGTCTTTCTGTCGCCTTTCATGCTGCTCATTATGCTTGCAATCAAGCTTGAATCGAAGGGAAGTGTCTATTATATATCGAAACGGGTAGGGAGGACAACATTTGATTTTTATAAGCTGAGATCTATGAGAAGCGGATCTGACAAGGAACTGAGCAAACTTGCCAGCCATAAGAACCAGTACAATGCAGCTCCCAGGAAAACAAGTATCGATTTTGAACTCCCCTGTCCCAGGTGCAGCGAATTACATGCCGGGGAAACCTGTTCCCCGATACTTCATATTGATAAGCACAGTATATGTGATTACTGGTACCGTACCCAGAAGAAAGAGATTATGAATTCAAAGGCTGCCTTTGTGAAGATAGCCGACGATCCGAGGATAACAAAGGTCGGTAAGTTTATCAGGAACACAAGCATTGATGAATTGCCGCAGCTTGTTAATGTTCTTAAAGGAGATATGTCAATAGTTGGTAACAGACCTCTGCCGGTCTATGAGGCTGAACTGCTTACTGTTGATTCAATGGCAAAAAGATTTCTTGCACCTGCGGGGATAACAGGCCTCTGGCAGGTTGAACTCAGGGGAAGAGGTGGCAATATGTCTGAGGAAGAGCGCAAGAAACTTGACAATGAATATGCCGATCACTTTACAGACGGGAAATATTCATTCTGGTATGATATAAATCTAATACTAAGAACAATACCTGCTGTATTTCAGAAAGATACAGTTTAAACACCTAATAAGTTATAACGTGAAAATGAAAGTTTCAAATAGTTTTTTACTGACTGTCGCTCTGTTTTTTTTCATCATTCCCGATGGGCATTCCCAGAATGCACAAGATCAGCAGAGTGCAGCTGATTATATTGAACTTCCCCAGCTGGAAGCTGTTATCGATTCTGCACTGAATCATAATGCATTGATGAAAGTGAGGAATTCTGAAGTTGGCGCCCGGGCAGCCAACCTGAGATCACAGAGCAACACTCTGTACAGGAACCTTGGATTTCAGGCTGATACGAGATATGGTACATTTAATAATTTTTCAACAAATACAGCTGAAGGACAGACTCCGTCAATTATTGCAACAAATACAAGCCAGTTCAATTATGGGGTGGGATTATACCTTAAATTCCCGGTTTACGACCTTGTAAACAGGAAAAACCAGGTGCGTCAGGCGAAGGCTGAGCTTGAAATGGCTTCTTATATGGCAGATGCACAGAGAGATGAGTTACGCCAGATAATTATAAAGCAGTATAATGATGTAATACTCAAACAGAGACTGCTTGGAATTGCATCACAAAACCTTGGAAATGCGAGAATTAATATGGATATGGTTGAGAAGGAATTCCAGAATGGTGCTATTACTGTAAGCGAATATGTCCGTACCTCCGATCTGGCAGCAAGGACTGAATCGCAATATGAGCAGGCCAGGTCGGAATTCATTACTTCATACATGGTTCTTGAAGAACTTGTGGGGTTTAAATTTAATACGGTAAATACTGAAAACAATGAACATAATTGATTTCCTGAGATTAATACGCAGGCATATTGTACTGTTAACAGCAGCACCTGTTCTTGCTGCTTTGATTGTAATACTTCTTACCTGGCGGTCTGATGCCGTTTATACATCACATACAACTCTTTATACAGGTATTGCGACAGGCTCGACTGTTGAGATGGATAAAACAAACAATTATTCAGCAGCCACTACTTCATTTGATAACCTGATAAACATTATAAAGTCAAGGGAAACCCTGCAGGAGGTATCTGTCAGACTTCTCAGCCAGCACCTTCTGCTTGGAAAATCCGATCCTAAATACATCTCTTCGGAATCCTATGAAGAACTGAAGAAAATCACACCTCAATATATTTACAGTATAGTTGATAATATTAGTCCTGATGAATCAAAGTCAATGGAAGCAAATATTAATGCTTCCGGTGAGAGTACTTCATGGAAAGCTTATGTTTCAGACAATGAGATATATGAAAGCGAAGTTCCAAACCTTTTTCCTTCAACGATTAATCCCCTTGTTTACGAAAAGACAGTCGAAAAACTGACTGAGCTGATGAAGAGCAGTGATACAAATTTTGTCTATGCTTTGCTGAATTATGAACATCCGCATTATTCAATTAAGTCCTTGTCTGCACTTAAAGTACAGCGAATCGGTTACAGCGACCTGGTAAAAGTTGATTATGAGGCAAATGACCCCGGAATTTGTCAACAGACCCTTGCAATTCTGAATGAAGTCTGTACGAAGAACTACCGTAAAATAAAGGAAACGCGTTCAGACGATGTATTGAAGTATTTTGAAGCGCAGGTCAGTCAGTCGGCTTCGGTTCTTAAAAATGCCGAAGACAGGCTGCTGAGTTTTAACAGTGGGAAAGGCTTCATAAATTACAATGAACAAAGCAGGACAGTTGCATCAACAAAGGAAGAGCTTGAATCACAGTACAATAAAGATAAAGCTCAGCTGGCGGGCGTTGAGGCTTCAATTAAGAGGCTTGAGGAAAAACTGGGTAACCAGCAACAGGCTCAGCTTAAAAATACAAGGATACTTGAGATGAAGAAGCAGCTTGGCAACCTGATCTACCAGATATCATCAGCCGAGAAGAGCCAGCCTGCAAGTCAGGCAGAGAAGAAAAAGCTTGACGATCTGAAAAACAGAGCTGACAAACTTAAAGATGATATTACCCGCGAGGTAGATGAACTTTATTCCTTTGCCAAGACTACGGATGGAGTAAGGGCTAACGCGATGACAACTGAATGGATAAACCTTGTAATTGAGGCAGAAAGTATAAGGGGCAGGCTTCAGGTTATGGAGGAACAGATCAGGAATTTCAGCCAGCAGTATGCATCTTATGTTCCTGCCGGAGCCAATATAAAAAGAATTGAACGAGAGATTGCCGTTGCAGAACAACAGTTTATTGAAAATCTTCATGGACTGAACCTTGCCCGGCTTAAACTGCAGGATAATGAGATTGCTTCAAATATAAAAACAGTTGATCCTCCCTATTATCCGCTGGCTCCGGCTTCCTCAAAAAGAAAGCTTCTTGTTATCGCGGCAGCATTGTTTGCAGGACTTATAGTTCTTGGAAGTATACTTGTCAGTGAATATTTTGATGCGACTCTGAAGAATCCGGCAAGGACTTCAGGAATTCTGAAAATGCAGATGGCAGGCGTGTTCCCCAAAATATTTAAAAATTCGGAAGTGGTAAATTTTCAGTCTGTACTGAGCAGGCTTACAGATATAGCAGTACAGAATATTGAGTTGTATCTTAAGAATGCTGCTGATAATAAAAAGGTCAGAACAATACTTGTATTCAGTACTCAGAATATGGAGGGTAAAAGCGTTGTGGCCGGGAATATTGCCAGAAAACTATCAGCACTTGGCAAAAAAGTACTAGTACTTAGTTACGATAAAAACTCTATTGACTTGTCTCCTGAAGGTTCTTTAACCAGAAATGACGGGAAAATGGAAACAGGTTCCGGATCACGTTTATTGCTCCGTATGCTTGGATATCCCGATCCGGGTATCGATACCCAAAACATATTCCTAAAGGAACCTTCTGAATATCTTCAGTCTGGATCCCTGCTGGTCTATAAAAATAATGATGCTTCCCTGAAGGCCGGGAATTTTTATGATCTTATAGTGCAGAACGGATTTCAGCTTCAGTCAGAGCCTGATATTGTAATTATTGAACTTCCGTCTATTCTTTATAACGTCTATCCGGCAGATCTTATTGCCAGTGCTGATGTGCCTTTACTTGTATGCCGTTCAAACAGAGCCTGGACCGATGCTGACAATTCAGCTTTGAAAACCTTTTCAGGTCTTGTCAGGAATGAGATACGTTATGTACTTAACGGGGTTGAAATACAGGCAGTTGAATCTGTTATCGGGGAGTTGCCCAAGGTGTGCAGTCTGTTAAGGCGAAAGCTTAAAAGTATCTTCACATTGCAGTTCTCCGCATCAAGTCACATATAAGATCTGACGAATTGAAAAACTTTGTCATCAGGATACTGAAGGAGGACAATTTCCTCTCACTGTCGGGAAACCTTGCAATATCATTTTTCGGGTTTGCCGGCTTTGCCCTGCTTGCCAGGAGTTTTCCTGTTGACCAGTTTGGCGAGTACGTATTGTTCGTTTCTTCAGGTACTTTTATTGAAATGTTCAGGTTCGGGATAACCAATACTGCAGTTGTCCGCTATCTTTCTGGTGCCAGCGAAACTGACCGTTACAGGTATATCGGATCAAACGGACTAATAGGACTTGCAGCTACTGTAATTATTTCGCTGGTCCTTATTCTGGCAAATATTCTCTTCACCGGACCAATACAGGAGGCAGGTTACGGATTATTTTTCAAATGGTATCCTCTTTTTGCCTTTCTGACATTACCGTTCAATACTGCCCTGGTTATCCTTCAGGCTGACCAGAAATTTGGAAAGATATTTATTATCAGGATGATAACAAGCGGAGGCTTTTTCCTTGTCCTTGCCTATCATTATTTCATTTTCAGAATGTCATTGCAGCAGCTGATAATTGCAATGCTCGCTGTGAATGCCCTGACTTCAGCAGTCAGCATACTCTGGAAGTGGGACGGACTCAGATACATGGCACGTTCCACCAGGGAATCAACTAAAACACTTTTACATTTTGGAAAGTATACTACTTTCACTCTTATTGGCACAAATTTGTTGCGTTCAGCTGATACTCTGATTATAAGCCTGAGTCCTCTGGGCCCGGCTGCAGTGGCCCTTTACAGCATTCCTATAAAACTTACCGAGCTGCAGTTGATACCACTGAGAAGCTTCGCTGCAACCGCCTTTCCGAAAATGTCACGGGCCAGCATGCAGGGCAGGATAGATGAACTGCGTTCGGTATTCTATAATTATTCCGGAGCACTGACTTATCTTTTTGTATTTATCAGTGTGCTTACGTTCATTTTTGCCGATTTCTTTGTGCTTATCCTTGGAGGTCAGCAATATATTGGTACAGATCCTGTTACCGGATTCAATACAGCAAATATTGTAAGGGTATTCTCGATATATGGCCTGCTTCTTCCACTTGACAGGATGACCGGAGTAGGACTTGACAGCATAAACAAACCTGATAAAAACCTTATTAAGGTGATTTTCATGGTACTTGCAAATGTGATTGGGGACATCGTGGCAGTTTATATTTTCAAATCACTTATTGCTGTTGCAGTGGCTTCGGTTGTATTTACCCTGATAGGGGTTCTGATTGGTTTCAGGTATCTTGACAGGGAGATGCACATTGATCACAAGACAATATTTTTATCCGGACTTGAATTCTACAGTACTCATTATAAGAAGTTAAAAGGTATCCTTACAGGTACGAATTCAGCTAATGCTTAAATGAATTATGGACAACAGTAAACCTATAGTAATTGTAGTAGCCTGCGACAACCATTATATGCCTCTTCTGGCAGCACTGATGAAGTCGATTGAAGTTAACCATAAGACAGGTGAACATATTCAGTTTTATATACTAAGTGACGGAATATCAAAAGGAAATATCAGACGTCTTAAATCGTCGGTTGATGAAAGAGTATTTACAATAAACATACTTGAAAAGGACAGGGTAATTCCGACCGGCATGAGCGTTCCGTATGACAACAGTTCATATCCACTTATAATACACATGAGGATGTTCATACCTTATTTCATACCTGCTGAATATGAAAAGGTCATTTACATGGATGTGGATATGATTGTAAATGATGATATTTCAAGACTCTGGCATACTGAACTGGGTGATTATATAATCGGAGCCGTGCTTGATGTACGTATCAGGGAATTCGGCAGTCCGACAGCAATAAAAAATTACAGGGAACTGGGTTTTGACACTTCTGTGAAGTACTTCAATACAGGACTGCTTCTGATAAATACAAGAAAGTGGCGGGAACAGGAGCTTACACCTTTGGTTTTCAAATGCATAGATGAAAACAGGGAATTTGCGAATTACCCTGACCAGTATGGTCTGAACGTGATTTTTGCCAACAAATGGCTTCAGCTTGATACAAGGTGGAGCTGGTCCTCTGAGGAGTGGAATCCTGATGCTTATCTAGTTCATTTTATCTGGAGAAAGCCTATTTACAAGACTTACATGTTCGATAAAAGGTACCAGGAGATGTTCTTCAGGTACCTGTACATGACAAAATGGGAAGGATTTAAACCTGTGAATGAGTTTCGGAGAATAATTAAAAAGCTTATGAACAAGTTGCTGAAACTACCCTTGCTGCTTAAAAGAAGTTAGAAAATAATTAACAGAACTGAAATGATAGATTTCCGCTTGCCCGGATGGCTTAAAAATGTAATTGGAAGGTATTCGGATTACAATAAGATTAACTCTGAAGATTTTTTGATAGTAAGGTCCTCACTTAAGAAGTTTGATCATCCTGAACCGGTGGTTTCCATAGTAATACCTGCATGGAACGAGGAGGAGAATATTTCAAAGACAATAGCTTCACTGGCCCTTAACCGGGTAGATTTTCCATGTGAGCTTATTGTGGTCAATAACAATTCAACGGACAACACTCAGAAGGTTCTGGATAATATCGGAGTCAGATCAGTTCTTGAAACTACCCAGGGAATAGCTCCGGCCCGCCGGAGAGGACTGCTCGAATCAAAGGGCAGATATCACCTATGCTGTGACAGTGATACAATTTACCCTCCCGACTGGATCAGAACGATGAAGGAAGCCCTTCAGAAAAATGAAAAAAAAGGTGTGGCCTGTATTTACGGTTCATATTCCTTCATTCCCTCAGAAGGGAAAAGCAGATTTTTGAT
This sequence comes from uncultured Rikenellaceae bacterium, assembly GCA_964516485.1. Lineage (GTDB taxonomy): Bacteria > Bacteroidota > Bacteroidia > Bacteroidales > VadinHA17 > LD21. The sequence goes on along the minus strand of CAZEYY010000023.1, from coordinate 18,358 downwards.
GGGACTTTATGAGACTGCAACTGCTGTAATGAGATCTTTAAAATCAAAGAAAACAGAGGCAAAAAGAGTGATGGGATTCAGCTTTGGTTTCATACGTAATATAGGCCTTGAAGCCAACGGATTCATAATGGAAAAACCAAGGAAATTCAGAAATGAGTACGGAAGCGCTGAATATGTCGGCAACAGTGAGGATGGAATGATGGCTTCTTCAATAAAAAAAGCCGGATACAAAATCCTTTATGTAAATAACCGGCGTTCAAGGGTATGGACAAGCGACCGCCGGATAGTAATGGACGGAGGTTTACTGAAGGGTGTCAGGCTCAGGCTGATAAAAACTTTCAACAGGAAGAAATTTGATAAGATGTCGAAAGTAAATAGCTGATATTTATAAAATTATACTTTGCTGAACAGTAAAACTGAAATGACAGCTGACAATTATAATCCATTTGGAACAGTAACAGGCTCCGGTGTTCTGACAAGACCCGGTTTTGTGGCCTTGTTAATTGCCATATCTGCCATTTCCGCATGGATGATAAGCCTTTCAGGTATGCCGGTGGCTTTAATGCTGCTCTTTGTACCCTTTTTAATAACTTTCCTTTTTTATCTTTTCAGGTTTCCCGTTCTTGGTCTGTATGCTTTATTATGTTATTCATTCATCTCACTTGGCATAGGAAGATACATCAAAGGCCTGGAACTGGGAATGATACCTGATTTACTCCTTGTATTGACATATATATCCTTGATATTTAACAGGTTTTATGAAAAACTGGATCTTGGTCCGGTAAAAAAAGATGTAACTGTCCTGGCCTTTATCTGGGCATTATATGTTCTGTTTCAGCTTGCAAATCCTGAGTCACGAAGTGTGGCTGCCTTTATTTCAGGCAGATCTGTAGGCTTTTACATGATACTTACAGTTCCTCTTGCACTTTTGCTTGTTGATACTAACAAAAAACTTGATTATATCTTCTACCTGTGGGCAGTACTGTCACTTCTTGCAACACTTAAAGGAATAATGCAGATTGTTTACGGCGCTGACCAGTGGGAGCTTCAATGGCTTGCAGGCGGTAATGCAAAAACTCATGTTCTTTTTGGCCGTTTAAGGGCTTTCTCATTCATGAGCGATGCAGGTCAGTTCGGAGCAAACCAGGCATTTTCTGGAGTGGTGGCAGCAATAATTGCCACTGCCATGAAAGAATGGAAGAAGAAATTATTCTTTATCATTGTTGCAATCGCTGCCTTCTACGGAATGATAATCTCCGGTACTAGAGGCGCAATAAGCGTCCCTGTTGCAGGATTCGCAGTCTATTTTTTCCTCAGGAAGAATAAATTTATATTAATGCTGGGCTTCTTCCTGCTGTTGGGATTTTTTGCATTCTTTAAATTCACAACAATAGGGCAGGGCAACTATAATATTAGACGAATGCGGTCTGCCTTTGATATTAATGATCCATCATTTCAGGTAAGGCTTCATAACCAGCGCATACTCCGGGAATACATGTCTTCCCGGCCTTTTGGAGGCGGACTTGGACACGGAGGTGTCAAGGCGCAGAAGTTTCTTCCTGATGCCTTCCTCTCCCAGATACCAACCGACAGCTGGTATGTGCTTATATGGGTGGAACTGGGCATTGTGGGATTGATTCTTCATCTTTTTATTCTTTTCTACATAATTGGAAAATCATCATACAGGATACTTTTCAGGATAAGAGATCCTATAATTAAAATAAAAATGACTGCCCTGACAGCCGGGTTGTCGGGAATTCTGGTTTCGTCATACGGAAATGCAGTTCTTGGCCAGATGCCTACAAGCATAATTGCTTATATATCAATGGCTATTATTATGAATACAGAGGTTTTTGACAAGACTCCCACTGGCGATGGCGAAAGCTTGTCTGATGGTACAAAGGAACTAAAGCAAAATACCGCATATAATGGGTAAGTTAAAAGACAGGGATTTCATTTTTACAGGATTGCAGATATGGGACATCCCTATCGGTTCGAATGCTATTGACATTGCCAGGGAGATTTCAAGGAACAACCGTGTTTTGTATGTAAACACCCCCCTCGATCAGATGTCTGTGCTGAGGAAGGGTAAAAAGGATATATCCGATACCAGAATTGAGGTAATCAGAAAGAAAGCGGATCCGCTTAGGAAGTTATCCGATTCCCTGTGGGTACTTGACCTGCCATTTTCCGTATGGTCGGTAAACAGCCTGCCTGACGGATTAATATTTGATTTCTTTAACAGGCTAAATAACCGCAAGATATACTCATATGTAAACAGTATGTCTGAAAAACTTGGTTTTCGCAATCCGATACATTTCATTGATAATGATATTTACAGGAGCCTATATTCAAAGGAGCTGCTGAATCCTGCGCTTTCAGTTTATTACAGGAGGGATAATCTTCACCCGATGTATTACTGGAAAAATCATGCTCCAAGGCTTGAACCACAGATAATTCTTAAAAGCGACCTTGTTGTAGCTAATTCGAAGCAACTTGCTGATTATGCAAGGAATTATAATCCAAAAAGTTATGATGTGGGACAGGGAGTGGATCTTTCAGCATATAATCCCGGTTTTAGTTTCAAAGTCCCGGAAAAACTAAAAGCGATAAAAGGTCCTGTAATCGGATATATTGGTGACATAAACAGCACCAGGCTTGATGCAGATCTGATTTCGGTCGTGGCTGAAAGCCGGCCTTCATATTCTTTTGTTTTAATAGGGAAAGAAGATAATACTTTCCGTAAGCACAGGCTCCATGAGCTGCCTAATGTGTATTTTCCGGGAAGTATCAGTAAAAGCAGTGTTCCCGAATACCTGGCAGCTTTTGATGTCTGTATAAATCCTCAGCTGGTAAATGAGATAACAATTGGAAATTATCCGCGTAAGGTTGATGAATACCTGGCGATGGGAAAGCCGGTTGTTGCAACAAAGACAGGAACAATGGAACTTTTCACGGATCATGTTTACCTGTGCAGCTCAGCAGTAGATTATCAATCTGCAATTGACAGGGCTCTTTCGGAAAACAACAGCGAAAAATCAGCCGAACGCATCCGTTTTGCACATTCTCACAGCTGGGAGAATAATGTGGAAAGGATTTATGATAGAATAATTGAAGTGATTAATTAATAAGGTATTTTATGTTTTACAGGAATATTGCGGATCTGAACAGTATTATACTTAAGAGATTAAGCATCCTGCCCAGGGATTTTGATCTTATTGTAGGCGTGCCCAGAAGCGGAATGCTGCCTGCAAATCTTCTTGCTCTTTACCTCAATAAACCATATACTGATATTCACTCCTTCCTCAACGGTCACATTTATAAAGCAGGAGCAAGAGGCCAGTTTTTTGACAGTGGTGAATTCCATAAAATACTTATTGTTGATGACAGTGTAAGTTCAGGTAAGGCAATGATTGAGGTAAAAGAACAGCTTAAACCTTACTCTGACAGGTTCAGTTTATCATACTGTGCGGTTTACATGCTTCCCGGCAAGGAAGATCTTGTGGATTATTATTTCGAAACGGTTCCTCTTCCCAGGTATTTCCAGTGGAACATTTTCAACCATACTTCTCTCGAAAAAGCCTGCTTTGATATAGACGGAGTTCTTTGTGCTGATCCTGCTCCCGGACAGAATGATGACGGAGAGCTTTACAGGGATTTCCTTCTTAATGCACAACCTCTTTATATCCCGGGAGCAAAAATCGGTACCCTTGTAACCTCCCGGCTTGAGAAGTACAGGAAGGAGACGGAACTCTGGCTGGAAAAAAATAATGTCAGGTACAATGATCTTTTAATGCTTGATCTTCCTGATATGGCTGCCCGGCAGAGAGCAAATAATCATGCAGAACATAAGGCTGGTGTTTATAAATCAAAACCTTATGTGCTTTTCTTTGAAAGTGACCTGAATCAGGCAAGGGAGATCAACAGGCTGACTGGTAAACCTGTATTCTGCACTGAAACTTTTGAGATGATATTTGATTCAGAATCAGTTGTATATAATATTAAAAGCGGAAAATATTTTCCCGGACTAAGGGTACTGGCCCTGAAGGTGAGAGATCATCTAAGGAGATTGAAAAAAGGTAAATGAATGTTTTAAAATTAATTTCAGCTTCAGCATGATCCTGACCGTAATACAATTGATAATCCTCATCCTCCTTGGAGCAGCTGTACTTTATATACTTGTGTTTTCAATTGCAGGATTATTTTACAGGCAACGGAAGTATGTGACTGGAAAAGTATACAGGAAAATAGCTGTATTTATTCCTGGTTATAAAGAAGACGAGGTGATAGTTGAAGTTGTCGGCGAGGCACTTAAACAGCAATACCCCCGGGAATCGTTTGATGTAATTGTTATTGCCGACTCATTCCAGACTGAAACACTTGACATTCTGAGAAAAATGCCTTTGAAACTGATTGAGGTGAGTTTTGAGCTGAGCACAAAAGCAAAGGCTCTGAATAAGGCTATGGATCAGCTGGGTGAGGATTATGACCTCGCACTTGTGCTGGATGCTGACAATATAATGGAAAGGGATTTCCTTGACAAAATGAATACAGCCTTTGAAGCTGATTTTGTTGCTATTCAGGGTCACAGGGTTGCCAAGAATATGAATACTTCGTTTGCAGTGCTTGATGCAATCAGTGAGGAGATTAATAATCATATCTTCAGGAAGGGACACAGGGTACTTGGTCTGTCATCTGCAATAATTGGTTCAGGCATGGTCTTCAGGTATGATCTTTTCAGGTCGCTCATGAAGGAGGCAACCGCGGTAGGAGGTTTTGACAAGGAGCTGGAACTCAGATTATTGTCAGAAGGTTATAAGATTGATTATCTTGAAGATGCACTTGTTTATGATGAAAAGGTTCAGAAAGCCGGAACTTTCAGTAATCAGCGCAGGAGGTGGCTGGCGGCACAGTTTTACTATTTCCGGAGGGATATTGTAAATGCATTCAGACTGCTGCTGACAAAAGGAAATGTTGATTATTTCGACAAAGCGCTGCAGTTCATTCAACCGCCCCGGATACTGCTGCTCGCAGGAGTTTTGTTGTTCGGATCAGTTTTTATATTATACAACATGCTCTTTCTGCCACATTCTGACCTGACAGCATACTGGATAATGCTTATTGTGTTTTGCATTGCGGCTTTTCTCATAGCAATACCAGTATCATTTTATAATATGAGAACTGTCATGGCGCTTGGTACCCTGCCCCGGGGAATATTGCTTATGCTGATCTCCCTGCTTAAAATAAGAGGGGCAAACAGGAAATTTATACATACACAACATGGTAAGGTCTGAATTTGTGCTTATACCTTATTTAATACGCTGCTTATGGTAATTGGGATTGAAGGACAGAGACTTTTCAGGAAGAACAAGCACGGAATGGATATGGTTGCTCTTGAACTGATTCGCAACCTGCAGGAAATTGACAATGAAAACAAATATTATATTTTCGTTAAACCTGATGATGACAGGAGTGCTTTAAGGGAGACTGAAAATTTCAGAATAGTCGAACTAAGGGGTGGACCATATCCTATGTGGGAACAGGTAGCCCTTCCTGAAGCTGCCCGGAAGTACAAATGTGAACTGCTGCATTGTACAAGCAATACAGCACCCTTGTTTTCAACTGTTCCTGTTATTATTACACTCCATGATATTATCTACATGGAGAAATCGGTTTTAAACATTATTTCCGGAAGAGGGTCTTATTATCAGCGTTTTGGGAATATTTACAGGAGGATTGTTGTGCCTCGTGTCCTTAAGAGGAGCCGTAAGATCATAACTGTTTCGGATTTTGAAAGACAAAGGATCTCAGATTTTTTCAGACTTAAACAGGACGGAAGACTTGTAACAGTTTATAACGGTGTAGGAAGCTATTTCAAACCAGTGAGGGATGAAACTATCCTGCGGCAGGTTAAAGAAAAATATAAGCTTCCGGACAAATATTTCTTCTTTCTCGGAAATACTGATCCGAAAAAAAATACAAGGGGAGTCCTGAAGGCTTATGCAGATTTTATACGTGAAACCGGAAGCCAGGTAAAACTTGTAATGCTCGATTTTGACAGGCAGGAACTGGCAGATATTCTTGAAGAGACCGGTGTTAAGAATCTTGTAAATAATATCCACCTGACAGGATATGTTGATAATCAGGAACTTCCTGGAATTTACAGTCAGAGTGAGCTGTTTCTGTATCCTTCACTAAGGGAGAGTTTTGGCATCCCGATACTTGAGGCTATGTCATGCGGAATCCCGGTGATTACATCAAACACATCATCAATGCCTGAAATTGCAGGTCAGGCAGCAATACTTGTTGATCCATTTAAGCCTGAGGAAATAACCCGGGCTATGATTTCGGTTTTTACTGACAAGGTGCTGCAGCAGGAACTTATACAAAAAGGCATTGAACAAGCTTCAGCATTTTCCTGGAGGTCAATGGCTGAGAAAGTTCTGGGTATTTACACTGAAACTGTTGCACGGAATTCTTAGACTATGGAGTTTATAAAATATTTCTTCTGGATTTCATTACTGATTGTATTCTATACTTACGCAGGTTATGGCATTCTGCTCTACATCCTGGTGAAAATAAAGCGAATGGGAAAATCAGGAGTCAGACAAACCTTTTCCGATGATTACCAGCCGGAAGTAACCCTGTTTGTTACTGCCTTTAATGAGAAGGATTATGTGCACAGGAAGGTTCAGAATTCACTTGGCCTTGATTACCCTTCAGACAAACTGCATCTTTTCTGGATAACTGACGGATCAGATGACGGCACTCCTGATGAACTGCGAAAATATCCTGATATTGAAGTGTATCATCTTCCTGAGAGAAAGGGGAAAATTGCTGCCATGAACAGGGGAATGAAGTTTGTGAAAACCCCGATAGTAATTTTTTCGGATGCCAATACCCTGCTGGGTAAAGAGTCAGTTAAACGGATTGTCAGACTTTTCAGTGATAAAAAAGTAGGCTGTGTGTCAGGCGAAAAGAGGATACTGAATAAGGAGAAAGATGCAGCAGCAGGTGCAGGCGAGGGATTGTACTGGAAATATGAATCCGCACTCAAAAAGCTTGATGCGGAGCTGTATTCTGTTGTAGGAGCAGCAGGGGAGTTATTCGCCATACGGACAGAACTTTACAGGGAAGTAGAACCTGATACCCTGCTGGATGATTTTATAATTTCACTCAGGGTTGCACAGGATGGATATACAATACAGTATGATCCGGAAGCTTACGCTCTTGAAACAGCATCAGCTGATGTTAAGGAGGAACTAAAAAGGAAAGTCAGAATATCAGCCGGGGGTATACAGTCAGTCATAAGGCTGGCGTCGCTTCTTAATGTGTTTAAATACAGGATGTTGTCTTTTCAATACATTTCACACAGGGTGTTGAGATGGACCCTGACACCTCTCCTTGTCGCCCTGTTGTTTCCTTCAGGATTTATACTTGCTCTCAGCACCGGATTGTTTAATCCGGGTTTATATCCTGTTCTGTTCTGGCTTCAGATTCTGTTCTATTTCTCTGCATTTGCAGGATGGATACTGGAAAACAGGATGATCAGGATAAAGGCTCTGTTCATACCTTATTATTTTCTTATAATGAACCTTTCAGTATTTATGGGGTTTATGAGATATGTCAGAAGTGCCCAGTCTGTTAACTGGGAGCGGGCAAAAAGGGGAAATTAGAGCTGAGGGGATCATCATAACATTAAAATACAGAGATTTAATAAACAAGCAAACTTATATGGAGAACAGTATTGTAAGGATTAATCCGGGCAGGCTTTTACGTTTTTTACTGATCCTTATATCAGTATTTATTGCCGCCCATATCTTTTTACAGGTGATGAGCAACTTGTCAGGAAACTATTTATTCAGGATGCTGGCTGCATGGTTTGATCTGGATGATGAACGGAACCTTCCGACTTTGTTTTCCACTTTTCTTCTGTTGTTTTGCTCTGTATTGCTTTTTCTTATCGCCATTCTTGACAGGAAGAAGAACAGCACGAACAAATATTACTGGGGAGTGCTTTCATTTATTTTTCTTTTCCTTTCGGCTGACGAAACACTATCTTTTCATGAAAGGCTGATAAATCCTGTTACTGATCTTATAGGAGAAGGGAATGTGCCCGGAATTTTTCATTTTGCCTGGGTGATTCCGGCTCTTGTTGTGATGGTATTCTTTGGTCTTTATTTCAGAAGGTTTTATTTTTCACTTAACAGGGCTACCCGGATTAATTTCATGATAGCATTCCTGCTATATACGGGCGGGGCTCTTGGCATGGAAATGATTGGTTCACAGTACAGTGCCACTCATGGAGAGGAAAATTTCACTTACACACTTCTGACAACTGTTGAAGAGTCACTGGAACTTGTTGGAACAGCATATTTTATTTATGCACTGACAATCTATCTTGCTGATTTCTTTGGAGATATTGAATTCAAAACAGAAAGGACTGTTAAATAAATGGATTAAATCCGGTATGAAGTTTCATTCTGATTATACTGAATCGAAAAACGGGCAGATTTTTATTGTTATTTTATTAACAATACTACTCGGTTCAACTGTGAGTAATTCTTATGCGAGAAATATAACAGTTGACAGCAAGGTCAGTATGATTGACGGTACCTCTTTCCCATACAGTAATGTGCACCCGGGAGATACAATATTTCTTAAAGCGGGTGTAAGAGACAAATTACTGATCCGTAATCTGCATGGCGCCACTGGGAAACCTGTGATTATTATGAATAAGGGAGGTCAGGTGCTTTTGTCCACTGAAGGTCATTATGGTATTTCTGTTAGGAATTGCCGTTACTTCAGGATAAGCGGCCAGGGCGATCCGTCAATATTCTACGGTATAAGAATTTTAAAGGTAGCTGATGGTGCCGGAATAGGACTTGTGGAGATGAGTTCGGATTATGAAATAGATCATGTTTATATTGAAAATTGCCCTATTGCGGGAATTTATGCAAAAACTGATCCTGACTGTTCACTGAAAAGCACTAGAGGCAATTTTGTGCAGTACAATACACATATACATGATAATTATCTCGAGAATATAGGGAATGAGGGTTTGTATATTGGCAGTACAAAGTATAACGGGCAGACTGTGAACTGCAATGGCCGTGATACTACTTTATACCCTTCACTGTTAAAGGGAGTAAGGGTATACAATAACATTGTAAAATATGCGGGCTGGGATGGGATACAGGTAAGTTCTGCCTCAGAGGATTGTCAGATTTATGGTAATACGGTTTTGTTTGACAGTCAGGCTGAAGTGAAGGACCAGATGTCGGGAATAATTATAGGAGGGGGCTCCAGGTGCGATTGCTTCAATAATATCATTACCGGAGGAAAAGGAGATGGGATCGAAAGTCACGGACTTGGCGGATATCGTATTTTTAATAATATAATAGTTGATGCCGGTCGTACATATTTCCCTGACGACAAGAGCAAAATGAAACATGGTATTTTTGTCTCGGATGTTTCTGCACTTAAAGATTCATCGTTTTATATTCTTTTCAATGATATTATTAATCCAAAGTCGGACGGTATCAGATTTCAGAGTGTTAAGACGCGGAATAACCTTATTGCCTCTAACCTTATAGTCAATCCCGGGAACTATGGTTATTATGAAAATGATAACACTTCATTCACCGGAGAGGATTCTTATGTATTTATACCTTCGAACACATCGGATGTTGCGCTGCATAATAATTTCAACACACTGAAAGTGGCAGATGCAATGATTTCACCTGCAGATTTTTCACTCAAACCCGGATCACCGCTTATTGATGCTTCGTATTCCTTTGATCAGGAAATAAATTTTGATTTCAACAATCATCGCAGACCTGTCGGAAAGCTCAGCGATATTGGTGCTCTTGAATACGATCCTGATGAAACTGATCCTGGTTTTTCCAACCAGATACTGTTGTATCCAAATCCTGTCTATTCAGGACTTTCTCTTAAAATTACTTCAGGTCTCCTTGAAAAGAGTATAATTGATATTCATGATATTACCGGAAGAGTGATTGAAAAACATGAATATATGGCAATAAAGCCCGGAGAGCAGGAAGTTCATATTGATACTAACGGCCTGCAAACCGGAGTATATCTGGTTTCAGTGAGAACTGCAGGAGAAATCAGATTCGGCAAGTTCATTAAGGCACGGTAATTACTATTCCGCTGGCAGGAGTCTTCCCCTTTGTGTTCAGTGCTGCCGGTTTTGTTATTTCCCTGCTGTCAAGGAATATCTGGATATAGTAAATTCCTTCCTTTGAGAAATTGAGTGGCACAGAATAGCTGTTGCCTTTTCTGAAAGCCGAAAGTTCCCATGGCGTGTATCTTTTATATTCCTCGTCTGAGAAATCAGCATAACTGCCCCGTCTTTTTATCTCCTGTACCGTCATTGGCTTAAGGGCTTTATCACGGTAAACAACCATATAGTATGGATATCCGTTGCCGGTAGTTTTGAAATTTATTGTAAATGATTCATTGACAGTTACAGCAGATGGAATATTTTCAAAGGTCAGATACCTGTCTATGAACTCTTCATAATACCGGAACTGGTTTTTGTTCAGATAGAATCCTATCCCGACAAAATTATGGTATTTGTCAATTACTGTTTTCTTATGTCCGTCATTAGGTGACTTCTCTTTCATGAAAGTGCCATGCCCTGTCTTCATCATAGAGGCAATAGTTGCTGAGGAAATATTGTATGAACCGGTTGTCCATTCCCCGTATGCATTTTCCGAAACATGATCGTGTCCTCCGGCAATACCGTATCTTTGATATGGTTTTTCGCCTGCAAGGTTCCAGTGTCCTGTAAAATCATTTTCAGCTGCTTCCCTGCACATCCTGTTAGCCACCCTTGAAGCAAAAATATCAAGTTTAACAGGAGGAGCTTTGAATTTTTTCCGGCTTTCGTTAATGATATCAACCTGGGCCAGCTTAAGCCTCAGTGCCTCTTCATCATCTTTAAATTCCTGAAGCCGTGTCTCCTTGTTATTGAGAATTATGTAATCATCAATAGCTTTAATTTCCTGTGAGGCTTTTGATGCAATGGGAAGTATTGAATGAGGAAGGCATATTAAGATAATAATCAGAATACCAAAGATTTTGATTGTTTTCCATAACTTCCTGAACATATTCGAGAATGCTTTGTTTAATTTTGTAAATAAACCAATAAAAAGGATACAGGGAAAGTTAAATAAAATAAATAATGAATAAAATGAAAAGCTATTTATCACTTTTTGCCGCCCTTTTGGTTGCAGTATCTGTCAGTGCGCAGACCAAAGGATTTTATGATTTCAGGGTAAAGACTCTTGAGGGCAATGACTTTGACTTCAGTACTCTGAAAGGGAAAAAGGTCATGGTTGTGAATGTTGCATCGAAATGCGGACTTACCCCGCAATACAAGGATCTTGAGGAAGTATATGAGAAATATAAGGATGATAATTTTGTAATTATAGGTTTTCCTGCAAATAATTTCATGAACCAGGAACCGGGAACAGCAGGGGAAATAAGAAAATTCTGTACCGATAATTATGGTGTAAGCTTTCCGTTAATGGAAAAAATTTCTGTTAAGGGTGATGATATGCATTCACTTTATAAGTGGCTTACATCTAAGGAATTGAATGGAGTAAGGGATTCTGAGGTTACCTGGAATTTTCAGAAATATCTGATTGATGAAAAGGGAAATCTTGTCGATGTTGTATCTCCAAGGGACAAAGTGACTTCTGACAAAGTTCTTTCCTGGATTTCTGAATAAAACATACTGATTCAGACACTACAGATCCTTGAACTCATATTTTTTAAAACTTATGTCTTCAGTGATTTACTTTTTTATTAATCTATGTTCTGATGTGGTATACTTTTTGGTTAATTTTGTACATTTTATAATACTTTTGACAGAAAGAGCCTTAGTTTTAAGTTTTAAAGAAAGAACAGATGCCTCTTAATATTCCAGATAAGCTCCCGGCAATTGAATTCCTGCAGAAGGAAAATATTTTTGTGATGGATGAGACAAGAGCCATCCATCAGGATATCCGTCCGCTCAGGATTGCTGTTCTTAACCTGATGCCTGTCAAAATTACAACTGAAATTGACCTTGTAAGGCTGCTTTCAAACTCCCCGTTGCAGATTGAACTGGATCTTATTAAGCTTGAAACTCATACCTCAAAAAATACTC
>CAZEYY010000023.1:0-6080 GCA_964516485.1 uncultured Rikenellaceae bacterium | reverse complement strand
TTGCAGATTGAACTGGATCTTATTAAGCTTGAAACTCATACCTCAAAAAATACTCCTAAGGAGCACATGCAGGCATTTTACAAGGATTTCAGCCTTATTCTGAATAACAAATATGATGGTCTTATTATTACCGGAGCCCCTGTGGAACAGATCCCTTTTGAAGAGGTGTCATACTGGAATGAACTGACAAGAATTTTCGACTGGGCCAGAACAAATGTGACTTCTTCCTTGTTTATCTGCTGGGGTGCTCAGGCTGCTTTATATTATTATTACGGTATCCCAAAATATCCACTTGACAAGAAAATGTTCGGAGTTTTCAGGCATACCAAAAATGAACCAAAGCATCCGATTTTCAGAGGCTTTGATGATGTTTTCCATGTCCCGCACAGCCGGCATACGGAAATCAGAAAAAAAGATATAAAAAAGATTCCCCAGCTTAAGATTTTATCTGAATCTGATGTGGCTGGTGTAAGCATTGTTGCGTCAGGCAACGGAAGGGAATTCTTCCTTACAGGGCATGCAGAGTACTCACCTGATACTCTGGATAAAGAATACAGGAGGGATATTGCAAAAGGCCTGCCAATTGAAATTCCTGCAGGTTATTACCTGAATGATAATCCAGATAATCCTCCCGTAATAACATGGAGATCGCATGCTAACCTGCTGTTTGTAAACTGGATGAATTATTTTGTTTACCAGGCTACTCCATATAATATCCAGACTATAGAGTAAATAATAAACCTGTCTGGAAAACTGCTCAATTACCTGCTTTTTTTCTGCCTCGTGCTTTTACTGTTAATGTTAATGTAATTTTTGTACCCATGAACTATAAAAATAATTCATTTGATATACTAATATCTGATTTGGTGAGGACACTGATCCTTTTAACTGTTTTTTTTATTGTAAGTTACATTGTTTTACAGCTTCTGAATAATTATATAGGGGGCTACTTTATTGAAAATATATATCCCTTTTTTGATCTGAGTGATGAGAGAAATTTGTCGACTTTTTATGCGGTATTTCTCCTTGCTTTTTCTTCATTGCTGCTTTATATTATTTCAGGTCTTTACAGGAAAAATGAGCAAAATGGTAATCCCTGGTTGATATTGTCTGGTATTTTTCTTTTTATGGCAGCAGATGAATCAATAGGGTTGCATGAAAAAATAGGAGCGCTTTTTAAAAAGCTGATAGGCAGCAGCAACCTGCCTGATTACCTGCAGTATGGATGGGTGCTTCCCTATCTTGTTTTGCTTGTTATTCTTGGAATTTACTTTGCCAGATTCTTTCTTAATCTTGACAGAAAAACTCTTATCCGCTTTTCTGTTGCTTTTATCGTTTTCGTTACCGGTGCCGCTGGTTTTGAAATGATAGAATCAAAATTTCATCAGCAGTACGGTACGTATCATTTAATGTATAAAGTATTTGTGACAATTGAAGAAACAATGGAGATGCTTGGAACAATACTTTTCATAAGAGCTCTTCTTCTGCATATTGCCGAAAACTTTCATGAAATAGGATTCATTCTTAAGGGCGATCGCAAATAAAGCTCATACAAGCCACGGAATGAACATTTTTGTGTTTTTCATGTATGTCCTGTACTCGTCACCGAATTTCATTACCATCTCCTTTTCTTCTATTAAGGCGGTGAATATCAATGCTATAATATTGATGGTTCCAAGCAGGAGCTGAACAGACGAAATATCCTTGAGCATAATCCCTGTACCAAGAAGAAGTACCGACAGATAAAGGGGGTGTCTTATGTAAGCATATATTCCTGACTGTACGAGAACGGATGTATTCTCGAAATTACTGTCGGGTTTACCGACCTTCTTAAGAAGTATAAAACCTGCAGTCACGGGATAAATCGACAATAAAAGCAGCAGCCACGACAAAATATGCACAGGTGAGAACGGATCAAGAAACCATGACCTGTAATTCATCAGAAAGAGGATAAAAATACTTTCAAAGGCAAAAAACCTGGCAATGCCGTGATACCTCTTATGTTTGATTGAAAGGAACCATGAAAAGATAATTATTCCTGCAGTTCCTGCTGCGAGCAGATAAATGTTAATCACTTTGAAGCCTGTTTTTCTGCTGGTGGGATATTAATTGATTTTATATACCTGTAAACCTCTATCTGCGACTGAAGCTTTTCCTTGCCTTGTTTTACAAACTCGTTCGACTGTTCCTCATCCAGTATTCTTGCTTTTACATTGTCTTTCCACTGGATATTGAATATCTTTCTTATTTCCTCCCTGCTTGTCTTGTCAAATATCGGGCAGGTCACTTCTATCCTGTGATCGAGGTTTCTCGGCATCAGATCAGCTGAAGATATATAGATCTCCTCATCTCCACCGTTACAGAATATATAAAAACGCGAATGTTCAAGAAAGCGGTCGACAATTGCAATCGCCTTTATATTTTCACTTTGCTTCTGTACTCCGGGTACAAGCGACATCATACCTCTGACTATCAGCTTGATTTTTACACCAGCATTGCTGGCTTCATATAGTTGGTCAATTATATCCTTGTCAGTGAGGTTGTTAAGTTTCATCAGGATATAGGCTTTTTTCCCTTCAGTTGCATTCCTGATCTCATTCTCTATCATCAGGCTGATCTTGTTGCGAAGGAAGAAAGGGGAGAGGACAAGATGATAAAAATTGTCCTTCTTGTAGTTTACACTGAAAAAATTGAAGGCTTTGAAAACCTCATTTGTAATTTTCTTGTTTGTTGTAAGAAGAAGGTGGTCGGTGTAAATCCTTGCTGTGTCCTCATTGAAATTTCCTGTCCCTACTGCCGCATATCTTTCTGTTATATTGTTTTTTATTCTTGTTATGAGACAAAGTTTGGAATGGACTTTCAGACCTGGAACGCCATAAATTACTTTAACTCCTTCGTCAAGGAGCTTGTTGCCCCAGTTAATATTGGCTTCCTCATCGAACCTTGCCTGAAGTTCCACTACTGTTGTTACATCCTTGCCATTCCTTACTGCATTCAGCAATGCATTGATGACGCTTGAATTCCGGGCAAGCCTGTAAAGTGTTATCTGAATTGATTCAACTGCAGGATCAATTGAAGCCTCACGAAGCATGTCAATGAAATGATCAAAGGGATGGTATGGGAAATAAAGCATCACATCCTTCTTCTTTATGACAGACATGATACTTTTACCCTGGTGAATATCGCGGTGAGGAACAGGTACGAGCTCCTCATTATAGAACTCCTTAATTCCCAGTCCCGGAAACTTAATGAAATCCTTGAAGTTGTGATACCTGTTGCTGGGAATCACAACGTCATCAGGTCCGATATTCAGTTTTGATGTAATAATTTTCAGCAGGTCATTAGGTATGCACCTGTCGTAGATGAACCGTACGGGAGTACCTTTTTTCCTCTGCTGCAGACTTTTTGAAAGCTTATCGATATAACTTTCTGATATGTCATCAGCTATTTCAAATTCTGCATCTTTTGTAAGCTTGACGGTATAGGCGCTTATATCATCGAAATCGAAGATAAAAAATATGTCTTTAAGCCCAAACCTGATTATATCATCCAGGAAAATTATGTACTTCTCATCTTTTTTCCCGGGAAGCTGGATGAAGCGGGGAAGTATGTGAGTTGGCACTTCAAGCAGGGCAAATCTTTTCTTCTGGGATTCCTTCTTGAAAAGGTATACAGCAAGATAGATGGCATCATCAGTAAGGTTTGGCAGATCAGAGTCTTTTTCAATCATAAAGGGCATAAGCCTGTTTCTTACTTCCTTCTGAAAATAGCCTGTGACAAACTCAACCTGTTCCGCGTTAAGCTGTTTTTCGTTGATTACATGTATTTTATGAGCTGCCAGTTCCTTCAGAAGCCGTGTGTAAATCTTTTCAAATTTTGTATTCTGTGCAATTACTATCTCCTGTATCCTTTTAAGCGTTGCTTTGGGGCTGTAGCCAAGAATGTTTTTTGATTTGGGCCCGTAATATGATAGTCTTTTCAGAGTTGCGACCCTTACCCTGAAGTATTCATCGAGATTATTTGAATATATTCCGAGGAATTTGAATCTTTCAATCAGCGGAACCTCTTTATTATCAGCTTCCTGAAGAACTCTCTCATTAAATGCCAGCCAGCTTATTTCTTTAGGTATATAGGATTTGCTCATTATAATCAGGGTTTTAGATTATATTCAATTTTTCCGGAATTCGGTTTAAGGTCTGACCATGTAGCTGCCTGGAATGAAATACAGACTATGCCGCACTTCTGAATAAAATCGCAGCCATCCCTGCTCAACTCTGCAGCAAGATCAGTAAATGAAGGGTTATGACCGAAAAGAGTTACAATATCCTCTTCCTCATTTATTCTTTTTAGTTCCGACTGCAGTGTAAGGAAATTGAATTTGTAATAAATATTTCCTGCCAGCAGGATTTTGTCAGCGGGTAACCTGAATATGCCGGCAAAGATAAGTGCTGTTTCAATGGCTCTGAAAGCAGGGCTTGAAATCAGGATTCCTGTAGAACTTTCTTTCTCCTTCAGTCTGATCGCCATGGTGTTGGCAAGAATTTTCCCCTTGCTAGTAAGAGACCTTTCGAAGTCGGAGATTTCGATAGCAGGGTCCTCTGCTTTGCTGTGCCGGACAAAAATGAGCTTTTTCATATTCCGCCTTGTAAAAGATTATCAGATGCCAAAACTTGTACCCATGTTCATTGCCTGTGTAACCATAGGATCATTTTCCTTCACAAGCTTTAGTTTTCCCGCCACTTCCGAAAGTGGAACGGAAACAATCAGATCATCCTTAAGTGCAACCATTTTCCCATAATCACGTGCGGCAATCATATCAGCTGCAGCAGCCCCGTAACGTGTTGCAAGAACCCTGTCCATTGGAGAGGGAGTGCCACCACGCTGTATATATCCGAGAACGGTTTCACGGGTGTCAAGTCCTGTCAGTTCCTTTATCCTCTTGCTTAAGGACTGGGCTGCCGAGCAACTGTTTTCATCAGCTTTCTTTATTCCTTCAGCTACAACAACTATTGAGTATGGTTTGTTTTCTGATGCCCTGCGAATAAGGTATTCTGCCACCTTTTCCTCAGAATATTCTATTTCAGGGATTAGTATTACATCACCACCGCCTGCAATGCCTGAGTAGAGTGCTATCCACCCTGCATTATGCCCCATTACCTCTATTATCATTATGCGTTTATGCGAGTTGGCAGTCGAATGGAGCCTGTCAATTGCTTCAGTCGCGATGTTTACTGCTGAATCAAAACCAAAGGTCATGTCAGTCCCCCAGACATCGTTGTCAATTGTCTTTGGTATGCCCACAACATTGAGTCCTTCCTGGGCAAGTTTCCAGGCAGTTTTAAGCGTGCCGTTTCCGCCTACGCATACAAGGCAGTCAAGCCCCATCTGTTCATAATGTTCTCTTATAAGCCTTGGTTTGCTGATCTCCTTCTTCCCCTTTTCACTTTTAAAAGGCTTCTCCCTTGAAGTTCCAAGTATGGTTCCACCCAGGGTAAGGATTCCTGAAAGGTCATGCTCTGTAAGTTCCCTGTACTCCTTATTTATCATTCCAGTGAAACCATCACTTATGCCTATCAGCGTCATGTCATATTTCACTATAGCTGTTTTCCCGACTCCCCTTATTGCTGCATTAAGTCCCGGACAATCACCTCCCGCGGTTAGTATCCCAATGCGCTGCCCTTTTTTTATCTTGCCCATTTGCTGAATTTTAGGTTATTATAGCAAATTTAGCTTTTTAAAGGAGGAAATTTAATAATTGATGTTACTTTTTTATTACACATTAATACACTGATTTGAAACTGGTAATTAACTAGTTGCATATAGTAAACCGTTTTTTCTTCCCTCTGTGGTCCTCTGTGAACCTCTGGTTTTCTCTGTTTAACAATAAGTACTGAATAATACTTAACTTTATAAAATTGATTTATTGTCAGTTGATGGAAGAATCAGATATAATTGTTATCAGAGAGATCAAACAGGCATTATCAGCTTATATAAGAAAAGCCCTTGTTTTGTTAAAGAAGGAGCCTGTACCTGATGATGATGCAATACATGATATCCGTGTTCTGATGAAGAAAGCACGG
>CAZEYY010000022.1:0-36695 GCA_964516485.1 uncultured Rikenellaceae bacterium | reverse complement strand
GTTCTCCTGACGTGAGCCCATATCAGGTTCTTGGCTACAAGCTGTTCATTCAGCAGGGAAAAGACCGCATCATTTTTTATTACCCTGTGTACATTTTCAAGCAGCTTCTTGGAGGGATGTATCCGGCTCTGCATGAAACGGTTGAAAATCTCAAAGCCGGACCCTTTGTCAAGCAACTCCTTTATCCTGGCACCCAGGATCCTGGTGTCTTCCTTTGTGTAGAGGGGGAAGTCCCTGATAAGTTCAGAATAGACAGGGTTAAACAACCCCTTTCCGTCTGATCGTGAATAGTTATGGCAATAGGCGCAGCTGAAGAGGTTAAGTGTTGGTGTTTTCTCAAATTCCTCGACAAACCCGGTAAGATAGTAATGGTATCCTTTAGCCTGCTGGGAGGGGTGGGGGACAACCCGCTCCCTGCCGCCGGTATAAGTCTCTACGAAGTTTCCCTCCTCGGGCAGTGCGGTGACGGATGTCCATTGCTTGAGCTCAATGAGGACGATATTGGAGGAGTCGCCTTCCCCTTTTCCGAACAGGAGACAGTCGAGGCGGCTCTGGTTATATGGCACCTCGTATTCGAGAGCAACGAAGGAGTTTTCAATCTCACCAAGTTCAAGCAGGTCTCTGACTCTGGAGAGGCTGTTCTGCCACGATACAAATTCCTGCGGTGCCGGTTCTTTCCCCAGTTTGACCCGAAAGTTGGCGGCCATTGTATCAGCGATTGTGTTCTCGCGGATATCGTTTATGAAATGTTCAGAAGTGCCCTGGTAGATAAGCATGTTTACAGCTCATTATACTTTTTGGCAGAACCTTTTGACCTGTCAACCGGGTATTTCTCATTGTTCTTACGGATCTTCTCAAGGACAATTTCTTTTATGTCGAAGCCGTGTTTGCCAGCCAGCATTAAGGTATATGCGAGCACGTCAGCCAGCTCCTCGCAGAGCTTATCGCGATTGACCTTTTCCGACTCCTCAACCGTTTTCCAGAGGAACAGTTCATTGAGTTCCGCTGCCTCGATGGCTATTGCCACCGCCAGGTCCTTGGATGTGTGAAACTGCTTCCAGTCGCGGGCATCGCGGAACTTTTCCAGCTCCGATATAAGAAAATCAAAATCTGACATGATGCTTTCCTTTGTGTTCCCGAAATTAACAAAATCATGATTAAGTTGGGTTTTCCAGGCCTGTTACCTGGCAGACCCGGGTTAATTTCTTATATTTGCATTGCATTTCGAGTTCATCCGTCAGTTGACGGAATGATACCAACCGAGTGACCGTCACCACGGTGGTAAAACAATGCGGACGAAACAGGTCAAAATAAACGAGATCCGATCTCCTTCATTTGTTGCCTTGAAATGCAGATGCATAACCTTTTAAAACATTTGCCATGGGACCCGATAAACACAAAAGAAACGAAGACCCGAATTACCGGCCGGACAGAATTAATCATTATTCATTTTCATTGGAAGACAGGGTTGAAATCCTGGCTCAGGACCCTGTCCGCTATTTCATATCAGCCAACGCATGGTGCAGCAGGGGAGAGAGCAGACTGGAAATCCTCGACAAGTACCTTGAGGAAGCCCTCAAAGACGAAAAGTACGGGTTGTGCCACCGGATCCGGCAGGTGCAGCGACTCCTCCTGAGAAAGGCCTGGCTGGAAAAGAACCCGGTCAGACCTGAAGACGGACCGGTCAGGGTAAACCTCAGGATTTTCCGGCCGAGGGTTACTGTGCCTGTCTATGAGGTGGAATGCGACCTTGCCGATGATCCGGTTGCGGCATTCAAATCGCTTCAGATGAAGCCGCGGAAGGAATTTGTAAGACCTCTTGTCCTGAAGCCCGATGATCCTGACCTTCCGATGCTTGTATACTCATCATTCCCTTATCCTGTGGAACAGATATGCATAACAAGGTCAACCCGCAGAATTGAAAAGCTGGGCACCATTGCGCCATCTACTACCTGTGGTCAGTTCATACAGTCGTTCACCGGTCATTCAATGGTGATCCTGGCGCCTGAGGGATTCATGAAAAAGTACAAAATAGACCGGATCGAGACTGACATCGAGATCAGTCTGGCAGTACCGTATTAGCCTCAGTTTTAAACCGAAGTTTGCTGATGATCCTCCAAATAAATGTGGATTTATTCGTAAGTCAAAACGCGATTATCCATTGCACCGGGATGATTAATAATCTTTTATTACCTGAAGGACGATTTTTATAACCTTTCTTATCTTCTCGAAGGATGCGGTTTTTAAAACAGTATCATTTGAAGTAGTCATATAGTGCTTTCTGTTTACTTCAATCATTAATCCCGTTACATTTTTATTTTTCTTATAGTATCTCAGTGGTATCATCGTGCCGGAATATGGATTATTTATGAGAACCTTATACCCTAAACTCATCAGTAAATTCTGGACAACAGCGTGCAGTTTCTTTGGGGTGTGTAATTCGTCAATTCCCAGACAAAAGTCTGGCCGTGGTAATTCCTTGTTTAAATCACGGTTTAATGGCATGTCAGGGAATGAATGGCAATCAATTATTGTGACATGTTCATATTTTTGGAGAAGGTCTGTTGTCAGTTCGTCTAAGGCCAGATGATGCGGGAGGTAAAACTCAGTTTTAATACGTTCTTTGAGATAAGGTGAAACATCCCTCATTGTCTCACCATTGTCCATGTGAGTATAGCACATGCCCATCCCCTTCAGTGACATAACCTCAAGTGAATCATCTTCAAATCGTTCCACATCACAAAATACTCTTGAAAAAGGTGTCACTATTTTGGGGTAGGGCAGATTGAATAGCTGGTCGGTAAACCAATCTGTCAGGATGTTAATCTCGTTATTTACAGCCTGCCTCCCAACAACGAAACCCTCAAAAAATGGGATGCTGGGAGATGAATGAGGGATATGTAGTATAATTCCTTTCATGTACGTTTTATGCCTTAATATAGTCCCGGGGTAATCATTACATTTCTTCCTTTAAATAGTCATCCAAAATCTCATATGTCCTTTTTCGGTCTTTTGAAGTAGAAAATAAGTCAGTACTCAGTTTCTCGAATACAGAATAATCAAAAAAGTAATCTTCAAGTTTCTTCAGGATTTGTTGCCGAATGACTGTATTATTGATTTTTTCCACTTCCTGAATTTGCAGTTTGTGATCCCGATATACTTTAGACAACCTTTCCAGGTCCGTATAAATTCTTTTGGCTTTCTTATAGCATTGGGCCAATGAGAATTTTCCCCGATCAACTCCCTTTTGGGAGCGTAAATCTTTGTAGTGCCGTAATTCCGCAAAGGACATTATTGAATAATGAGACTCCCAACCAGAATATGGGTAAATTAATATAATATCCATAGAATGCTTTTCCCATCTGATAATCTCACCAATAACAATTTCGTCATCAACTACAGTGATTAAAAACGAAAACTTCTTGATCTCCATAATGCAAATGAGTAAAAGGTTAAACAATCTGCATTCCGACAAATAGTTATGGGGGATAAGTACCTTTGTTTTTGGCTGTTATCGCCCGCATTGTTTCTCCACCGTGGCCGGTCAGGCTCGGTTGGCTCCGTCCGCCAATTGGCGGAACGGATTCGGAATGCATTGCAAAATTATAAAAATCGACCGGGACTCCAGTCTTTTTAATCAGAAAACCACCCACTCAGATCATTTGGGGTTATATTGCCTTATTATTCAGTCTTTTCAATGCAATAAACGCCTGGTTCTTCCGTAACTAATCAAAATACAGATCATGATCAGCGATCTTTTTATTCCTGCTACTACCAAAAGTCCAGAGATTTCTTTATCTGCCAATGGTACAATAAGAATTTCCGGCAGATGTATTCCATATGAACCTGATGAATTTTTTGCTCCCGTCATGGAATGGGCCTCCGCCTACTCTCTGGAGCCGGCAGAGGAGACGGTCATTGACATTTCAATCGAGTATATCAGCGGTACAAATAGCGCCAAGCTTTATAGGTTTCTGACAAAACTGAAGGAGGTAACCGCTTCGGGTAAGAAAATAGCAATAAACTTCACCTTTGAGGCTGACGATGACTGGATGAATGACTATGGGATTGCACTTCAGGAGCGAATGAATATTCCTATAAATATGATAGCTGTCGAAAAGTTGACCTCGCCTGTAATGGTTGCTTCACCGCCTTACAAAAGCAATAACCTTCCTTCCGAATGAAGGCTCTCCTAAAAATTATAGTCCTTTTCGCGGCAGTTCTCGCTGGTGTTTACTATTTCCGTAATGACGGAAATGATGTCATCCGGAGAATAAAGGAGTGGGCGGAGCGGACAGCTGAGCATCTTGAATTGCTTGCCTCTGCATCTGAGGAAGAACAGGATGTAATCACCGAGCCTGAATCTGTCGAAACCAATGATTGGTATTCAGGCGGTCTGTCTGAAGGGCAGAATTCCTCCGGAGGTGCTGAGATCACCTCACATATCGGGCTTTCGTCAGCAGGGGGGAATCCGGATATTCAGAATTCCGCTGTTGCGGAAAACCGGGTCAGAAGTGAATTTCAGGGGCGCTCCGAATCTGAAAACATGCAATGGACTAAGGAGGTCACCGAGCGGTATGCACCAAACGCATGGAGCCTTCTGATGCTTTACGATGCCCTTCCGTCATACCAGGAGGTGGAGAGTGTTGATGAGATGGTCATGACCACACAGAAGACAGCATCGACATTCGCATATCTTGACGGAGGTTCGGCAACGGAACTCCTGGGAGAGATGGCAACCAATGTGCACGAGATTGCCCATGGATTCTGCTCCCAGTATGTCTTCAACCATGCCCGTGAAAAAGGATTAAAAATGAACTGGGATGATGCCAGTCTTGCATATTACCTTTCTCCTGCCAGGATTTACATGATAACCTTTCCCAAGGCATCATTGTTTCCGTCTGCAGAGCTGGTGCCCGAAATACCTCGCGATCTGAGGACTTATCGGTTCGATACATACGTCAATGGCCGGACCTCGACTCAGAGTGAAGGAGTGTTGGGACTGCTGGATGAATTTCATGCATATTATCTTGGCTCGAGGTGCGGGTATGACCTGCTTGATGCATATATACTGGCGGAAGGATCTGTTGCGATGGGTTTTCTGGAATGGATAAGGGCACTTCAGAGCACTATGACTGCCTACTGGGAGTTTGATTTCTTCATCAGGGAATACCTGCTGCACATGAGAACCCATTACCCTGAAGATTATGCCCTGCTTGTCAGACGAGGTGAGTTTGCGGATGCTTACAGAGGATTCCGGAATGCTTACAGTGACCTCGTCAGCAAATATGTGGCACGAATTACTGAGACTGCAGAACGTCTTGAAGCCTTAGGCGAAGCAGAGGTAACGATCGAGGATGTAATGGTCTGGATCAGTTACACCGGAGCTTCGCACAAACAGGGTGTAACGTTTTTTGACGATGCCAAAGCTATCCTCGAACCTGTGATCAACAGCCGCAGGTATGACCAGGTGGAGGAGCTCCTGTCCGGCTGTTAGCTCTTGCATCATGCAAGACAACAAGATCTTTTCTTATAAATCTCGGTCTCACATTCCATGCATTTCCATTTAGGATCATCTCCTGTGATGCAGCATCCTCCGATAGCTATGCGTCCTGCTTTCATGTCAGCCTCAAGCTCTTCAGAGTAGGCCGGATAGCCGTAAAGGATCCTTGCGACGCGCAATGATCCGCATTCAGGGCATTTTGAGGGTAGGTTCACCGATTCGTATCTTTTATTCATTATGATTTCTTTGGTTCATCTGGTTCGTAAAAGTCATTTTCAGTATTCTCCTTGTTCCTTATTTTTTGGCTGTACATCGCCCTGGCATTCCTCTCTTTCCGGAACAGTTCACTTACGCCGGCGGAGTCTTTTTTGAAGTACATCACATTGGTTATTGATATGCTTGTGGCTATCGTCTCAACGTCGTGATCGGTTCCGATATAGGTGAATGTCCATCCCGCCATTTTCATATCCTCCACCAGTTTCTGTATTGCATTGCCTGTGTACTCCTTAGAGGCGTTCTCAAGGCCGTCGGTAAGGACAGTGACCAGCACGTTATAGTCAGTTAGTTCTCCGAGAGCTTGTCGCAAGCTTGTGATCGAGTTCCCCATTGCATCGAAGAGGGGTGTCATCTCACTGGGCTTGTATGTCGTAACGCTGATCTTCTTGAGCCTGGCGACAGGATCCATAAAGTGAATCACTTTACGCCCGGCAGTGTTGAAGGTCACGAAGGTGATGAAATGCTCCTGCTCGGGGAATTGCTTTTCTATGCCCTTGATTGACTGAACCAGTTCATTGAATCCGCTGATTATCGGCTCCTTGATCGACTCCATCGAGCCGCTTTCGTCGAGGATGATGAGGTTGTGTACCTGGTGCTTCTTTTCCATGATTGCGTGTTATTAAGTGGGACCTGTGTTATTTGCCAGCAATAGTATACTGTATCAGTAACCGTTCATTGCGGCAAATCTAAACCCGCACTTTGCAGCCTATCTGCAATGTGAGAAATTCTTTATAAGACTTATTGTCGATAATGGGAGCAACCGTCCGGGTGGTATCAATCCGCCTAATACCTCCTAAATGCTTCCTTAAGCAATGGTATAAATTGATACAGACTAATAGTCAAGTTTGATTCGAAGGATATGATATGGTGTTTAATTCCAAATACTTTTATTAAATTTAATTCAGTTTTTGTCTATAGTGAAATGACTTTAGATTTTGATTAAAAGACAAAAACTCCAGAATTCCAGATATGGAAGAATTATTCAAGACACTTTGACACTGGTGGAGTGACAGCAGCTTGGCCAGAAATATATTTGGGGGTATGTCACGGATGGAGGACTATCCATCGAGGAATAGAAACCTTTGGTAAGGACTTAACTTGAAATCGCCAGCCCCCTCACAAAAGCGCAGCTAAAATGAAAAAAAAAGTTCCACAACAAATTCTTGACAATTACAAGTTGCCTTCCTTCCTTACTGATTTTCAGCTTGAAATGTTTATCCACCTGATCGATTGGAAGTGGAGTCATTTAACCATAGAAATGGGCAAGTTCGGTGACGAATATTATGATGCAATTCTGCCAGAGTCTTTTCAGCAAAATTGGCATCCCATTTACCAGCCTATGGTCAGCGAAATTAAAAATCTCAGGTTCAAGAAACACAAGCATTTTGGTCATATGGCCAGCTCACAGGCCGCTTGTCTGAATCTGTTCTATCCGATCCTCAGAGATAACAGAATCGCTGATTTAGTTTTTCCGCAGATAAAACCCGACTTTAGGGAACTGGCCGTGAATGAGCTTGATAAAGGATTTAGATTTGAGTACTATGATTTGAGTAACCCTTTGAATGATCACACACCAATTGCGGGTACGGACGCTGATGTGGCGATCGCATATTACAACAATATAGGGGAGCTTTCTCTCTGGTTAATAGAGCATAAGTTAACTGAGGATGAGTTCACAACATGCGGCGGATATCGGGTCAGAAAGAAAAAAGAAAAGCAATATTGCAGAAACGGAAAACTAATACTTAGCGATCACAATTACTGTCATTATGCTTCCAAGTGCAATTATAACTATTGGGAGATTACCGATCGCTCAGAATTATATGATTATGTAGCTCTTGGAAAGTGTAAGCACTGTCCGTTCAAGGGAGGCGAGAACCAGCTCTGGAGGAACCAGCTATTGGGGAATGCAATCAGGGATTTGGGACATTTTAAAAATGTTCATTTTTCAGTGATCCACCACCCAGACAATCATGATCTTGACAAGACTCTCGAGAGTTATGTAAAATTTCTTAAGACTAAGGAGGTTTTAAGCTGTCATACATCAAAAGAATTAATCGATAAGGCAAGTTCCGTCAATAATCCCGACCTCAATATTTGGTCTTCATGGTATTCTGAGCTATACAGAATTTAATGTAGCGAAATTCGACGTAGAAGGATTAAGTTGCTAATCATTTAAATAATTGATAATTATGAGATTTAATAATTATGTCTGGGGATTATACAAAAACTCCACTGAGGGCAAGGAACTGATTGATCATTGGCTGCCGCGAGATAATTTCCCTGACGAGAGATTTGCTGTTACTATACCTGACATAAAGGCTTTAAATAGACTAAAAGACAGTGGTTTGGAGAAATATATTAAGGGTAATAAAGTAAACTTCAGGCAGTTCAGATATGATTATTTCAGTACAAGATTCATATTTAGTAGGGAAAATATTCGGGATCTCTTTTCTGATTGGACCATAAATGGAATCACGTTAGGCCAATACGATATTTTTCCAGCGGATGGACCTGAGTATTGGTTAAACAAGATTAGATATCTTTCTAGGGTATTTTACGATTTGTTTCCCGATTATTTCTTCCCCTATACTCATGAATGCAAGTTTCGTATTTTTAGAGACATTTTTAATGAATTTGGCATTCCCTTACCAAACATGCCAAAGAAAAGAGAATTGTGGAATCGTGTGTTTTATTACCTTGATTTATGTGATGCACTTTATGAATTCAGGAAAAGTTATGATCTAACCCCTCCGGAGTTATGCGCATTTCTTTATGGATTTGCACCAGCTATTGTTGAAGAATTGGAGGATCCTGAACTACCAAACCCTTCAAAGGTTTGGTTTGTAGGTGGAGATAGGCATAATTTTGAGTTACTTGAAGAAGCAGCTACAGATTCTGTAATTAGTTGGCAAGGTAACGTTGATACAAGGAGGGGTGACATAATTGTAATGTATTGCCTTACACCTAGGAGTTATGTACATTCAATTTGGCGAGCCAATAATGATGGCTTTGCGGATCCTTTTTTTCATTGGTATAGCGTGGTTGAAATGAGTAAACCGATAAAATTAGATGTTAATGTCACTCAAAAGGAATTGGAAAGTAATCCGGTTTGGTCACAAAATCCATTAGTGAGAAAAAACCTCCAAGGTATCAACGGTTATCCCATAGGTTATAATGAATACCTTGAACTCATTTCAATCCTTAAATCAAAAGGTCAGGATATAGGTTTACTGCCTATGATAAAACCCACAACAAAGCTTGCTAGCAAAGATCTTCAAAATGAACGGGATGTTGAGGTTCGGTTGATAGAACCGATGTTAAAATTAATAGGTTACGACGAGCATGATTGGATTCGGCAAATGCCAATTAAAATGGGGCGAGGTGAACGCAATTTTCCTGATTATTGTTTTGGTGCCGTTTCAAAGCGAGGTGAAGAAATAGCAACAATGATCTTAGAGTCAAAATTTGAACTAAAAACGCAAAACGAGCTTCAGGAAGCTTACTATCAGACGAAATCTTATGCGTTGCGGCTACAGGCAGAAATTTTCATAATTGCCTCAAAGGAGGGTATCTGGATTTATGAGCAAAAGAATCGGCTCTTCAAATTTGATGACTTTGTTCATTTCACATGGATCGAAGTTGAAGATCCTGATGGACTTAACCGATTGATTCAGGCACTTGGTAACCACATACAAAGAAAAAAGCACTAATGATTTGGGCAAATGTTATTAAAAGTACTAATTGAGACTAACAATCCATTATTGAATTCGATAAACTAAAAAGCCAATTGCTATGCTACCAAGTTGGGAGGTCACAATTTTTGCTAACGGGAAAATTACGGTTCGTGGTACTTTTGAGCTTATTAAAAGAAAGGATTTTGTTTCTAATAGACCGTTAAATAGCACGATCACTGTTAGCAAACAAAGAATTCATTTAAGTAGGCGAGGTGGATTAGAAATTACCTTAGATGCATTCGCAGAGAATGAAAATTATGCCATAAAAGCTGCATTGACTTTTCTTGGCTACTCAATTGATGTACTGTCTCACAAATCGGGATTGCCAATTAATTTATCATTATATCCATCGGAAAACTTTCAAATGGAACATCAGCCCGCGTTACGAGAAATTACCCAGATTGAGTTTAGTGATTGTTTTGATGAGTCTCGATTACTAAGATTAACTGAACCCGCATTCCTAAATGCACTTTCATGGTATAGAAAAGGGCTTTGTTCTGAAAATTCAATAGATAAGTTTATTGGTTATTGGAATTCGATCGAAGTGTTGGCGGCTAATTATCATATAAGAAATTTGCACACAATAAAGGGAATTAAAAACCAGATATGGTCAATTATGCATCAACTCTATGGAAACCCTGGTAACTGGTTAATTGTAAATTCGGATGAAGAGTTTATTGAGAAAATATACTCATTGCGGAATAAAATCTTTCATGGATCTGGAGAAATTGGCCAATCTGGTTTCATTGAAGGAATTATTAATATTGTACCTGAAATTCAATTTGTATCAGGCAGATTATTATCAGATTGGCGTATCAATATACTAAAACCTGAAGAAAAGATTAATCAAGAAATCAGAAACAGACTTGATCCTGATTATTGGTTTTATTTTGAAACCTCAGAAACCAACTAATATAAATTCAACATAATCAACTAGCAGTGCTGAAGAACTCAGATCCGCAGTCCATGCATCTCCAATCTGGCTTGTTAAGGGAGATGTGGAAACCTCCACGAACGATTCTTCCTGCAGCAAGGTCTGCTTTCATCTCGTCTGATAGCCTGAATTTATTGTAAATGATTTCTGCGACATTGAGAGAACCGCATTGCGGGCAACTTTCTGGTCTGAAATCTGGTTTGCGTCTCTTTGCCATTTATTTTGTCTTTTAAAGGAGCAAGACTATTCCTGATCAAGGCTGAATGAAGCATCTCCCTTAATGATTTCTGTCACATTTATAACAGGCAGAACGTATTTGTTAAAGCAGGTGCCTTCAGTTTTTGCATGGAGTATACCACGCGTGGTGCCTACCGTAAGCATGGCAAGGTGGCATAGAAATCCCCTGGGTACTGTCATTGTTTTTGATTCAGTCTCAACCATTTCTTTCCAGGCAGCTTCTTTGATGGAAAAGTGACAGCCGGCTTCTATGATCAGGAATGGCTTCAGGTCCGAATAAAAGGTAAATGATGCAAATACTGCAACATACTTCTGCCTGTTATCAGCTGCAAACCTGAGTGATGTGTTCAGACCGATTTTTCCCTTATCATTGAAACCCTCCTCAATAACAGCGAACTGTTCGGTTGATACTTTGCTCAGGGCGAATCCGATACTGTTTTCTTTCTTCTTCATCTTCAGGCGTTAAATATTTCTTCAAATGTTCCGTAGAGGCATTCGGTTTTGTAGCTGGTTCTGCCGGTGCCTAACAAAATACTTTCACTACTCCTGAAATACTGCAGGACAGGTTCATTAATCCATGATATAACCTGCTTGTCCTCATTTGCAGGCACTTCTGCAAGGCTGACCTGAAGCGCCTTTTCTATCTTGCATATTGTTTCCAGCGAGAGATTTTCCTGCCCTTTAACCACCTTATTGACATACTGTGGCGATACACCTATCATATCGGCCAGGTCTTTCTGGCTCAGTGATTGCTTTCTGAGAGTGCTAAGTATCCTTACCGCTATTTCTGCTGATTTGTCGAGCCACTCTTTATTTTTTTCGTAATACCCGATCTGCTCCATCCAGTCTGACGGATCATCAGCAATATATTTACCTATTCTGGTTTCAGTCTTTGTCTTTTTCATAACTCTATAATTCAAGCAATTCAATTACTCCATCATCGTCAACAATGCCTTCGCTGATCAGAAATTGCCGGCAGATATCAATCTTTCTTAATTCTTTCAGAGTATGCTTTCTCTCCTCCATTGTATCGGTAAGTTTTATTGCGCCGCCGGTAATAATATAAACCTCATCTCCCGCCTTGAGGGCGTACAGCCTGAGCCATGTTTTTCTCCGGGTACCATAAGCTTTTTTCGTTTCCAGAAAGTTTTCCCTGTTCTTTCTAAGGTTCAATGTCCTGAAAAACTTCCGGAGAAGAGGAACTCTTTGCTCCGGCGGTTGCTCCTGTAAATTCTTAATGAATATAAATAACTCATATGCCTCCCGTCTGGTTTCAACAACCGCCTGTTCAACTGATATACCCTTCCAGTCCGGACGTCTCAGATCTCTTTCGTTAGCCTCAAAGAAGCCAAAAAGAAATTCGGTATCAGTCCATTGCCTGAACAGCTTTTCAAATTCATGCTGCTTCTCATTGTCGTACTGTACCGATAATAAACAGTTTCTGTCGGCAAATATACGAAAAAATTTCATTAAATCAACTTATAGGTTTATTTAGCAAAAAATATTTACTCAAGTAAATCTTCCACAATGAGTTAAATGTATGAATAATCCGGATATTTTACGGGTTGCCGGAACGATTTTAATAACTGAGTTTTTTAATGTAGCTTGCTTGTGAGCTTGATCTTATCAAGTGGTACCCGATGATAAACAGGTTATTCAATCCGTGGCAAATTACCAACTCCGGCGAAAAGGAAGCTGACAAGCAACTTTCAGTGCAACGGGACGATGATGAACTTTTGTATGTCATTCATCAGCTGAGGCTGTCATCAAGATATCACCGGACTCAAATGGCGGGTGAGTGCGATTTCGTTGTCCTGACCAGGCTTGGCATAATGGTCATCGAAGTAAAGGGAGGGATAATTGGCTACGGGAAACAACCTGAAGGAGGAACAGGATACTACCGTTTTGTGGGCGACAGGAAAAAGGTATCTCTCGACAACCCCTTCATTCAGGTTGACGGTAATGCCGATGCAATACAGAAATACCTGCTGGAGAAGAATCTCCGGAACATATTTGTCGGCAAGATGGTATGCTTTCCGGAATGCTCGTTCAACAGGAGTTCGATAGGACAGGAGGATCTGTGGCACAGGGACCATGAACTTGCCCTTTCCGATATGATAATTGCCTCCCTTGAGCGGCAGCGGCAGAAGTTCCGTGATACGGAAATCCGAAACGGGAGCGCCAGATACATTCAATGGAAGGAGCTTGATGAGGAGGAGATGAAGCACATCTGCGATGCCCTCGAGCCGGAGTACAACCCCACAGTACAAAAATCGCTGGTTAAACTTAACCTTGCGGAAGCCGATCGTCGGACAAGGGAAGGATTGGCTATCCTGAACGGACTGAATGAAAACCGACGTCTGATAATACAAGGTCCTCCCGGTAGCGGCAAGTCGACCTATGCCATGGACATAATAACACGGCATTGCAGGAATGAAGGTCTGACGGGCCTATACATATGCTGGAACGAGCTCCTGCTGGAGGAGATGAAATCCAGGATGTCAGATCCGGATGTTGATATATCACAGGATAAAATTACCGCAAAGCTGTATTTTGACCTTGTATGTGAGCTGGGAGAGCTGTCGGGCGACAAGTCCCTGGTGCCGACGAAGCAGACGGTGAAAAGGGGAGGAGTGAGAGAGTGTGTCAAGGGCGCAGTGTCGAAGATAGGATCACGGGGGAAAATTGTAAAGTATGATTTCATTGTGGTTGACGAGGCACAGGATATCTTTGACAAGGGTATTGATCATGTCATCAAAGCCCTGCTTAAGGTCAACAGCCCACTTCAAAACGGCAGGTATTACATCTTCTATGACGACAGCCAGGACTATCCCGGATCTGACGATCTGGGTTACTATGTGCGCACACGCGACATGTTTAAGGCCAATGCCGCATCCTATGCCCTGACTGCATCGCTGAGGGTTAATACAGGCCACGGTATCAGTGAACTCATCAATGATGCCTCTGCAGGCAGAGTTGACACAGACAGGGATTATGGAGAAGACGTGGTTGTCAGGGAGTGGAAGGATCCTGAGGAGGCGCTTAGGATTATCCGGCAGGCGGTGACAGGTGAAAAGGCTGTTTCGGGCTTTGGTCCCGAAAGCATCATGGTACTCTTCAGCTTTGATCTGCTGAAGGAGCCTTCTCCTTTTACTGAGCTGCTGGCAGCCGAAAGCGAATTTGAGCTCCTTCGGCCAGACAATAGCGCGGAGCAAACTGACAAGGTAAGATACACAACCATTCTGAAAGCCAAGGGACTCGAGCGCGATGTGATCATTTTGGTCTGTTCATCCTTGAATCAAAGATTGGATACATACCAGTTGTTTATTGGAGCATCCAGGGCAAGGGCAAAAATCGTGCTTCTCCTACAGAAATGAAAATAGCTTTTATGGTACGATGTTAGCAGTCCTAGGATTTTTTATACACCCCTATCAGGTCTGTTAATGTACAGAAAAACGGAAAGGCATCCTTGTCCTCTGAATAGCCAATGAGCTTCTTATAATTCCATTGTTTCCCCTCAAATTCAGGTTCTGGCTTTTTAAGAGAAAAAACCAGATAGTATTTGTGATTAGGTTTGGGGTAATCGGTAAATATCTCATCTTCCACAGGCAGGATGCAGGGTTTTTTGCCATCCTCATGATTGATCTTAAATAAAATACCAGATGATTCATTTCTCCCAGTATGAAGCAGAAGGTAATCAGCTCCAATTACCTGAGATGAAATAGCCATTGCTCCTTCCGCGGTACCTGTCCGGACGTTATATCTGCCCCGTGCCTTTATCCAATTTAAATGGTCGGTATTTTTATAGTAACCTACAAGAACACCTATTTCATCAGGTATCAGTTTGATTTTATTGGCTGGGTCGACGTATTCCGGTAATGGCTCAGAAGTAATATTTGGAGTTTTTCCGTCATCCCGGTATTCTTTCTTTCTGTTTTCATGGATATGATGGGATTTGGCGGCAATTCTTTCACGCTGGTTTGCCCTGTCCTGAAAATGCCTTATGACGTTTTCTATAAAGCCGGCAACTTCAGAAATTCCTGTATTACTGTTGTCTGGAGAAGGTTTTACACCGAAAGCCCCAAGGCCGGGTATAATTTCATGAAAACCCCTGAAGGGTCGGTTCTTATCATCCTGGCTGCCTTCTCCGGGATAAAGTACGTATGCACCTCCTGTTCTCCTTATCGCATCCTTATAAGCGTGCATTTTCATCAGGTCAGCATTCCGGTAAATGCC
The DNA here is from genome assembly GCA_964516485.1 of uncultured Rikenellaceae bacterium. Classification (GTDB taxonomy): domain Bacteria; phylum Bacteroidota; class Bacteroidia; order Bacteroidales; family VadinHA17; genus LD21. Next base: position 21,772 of record CAZEYY010000022.1, on the reverse strand, counting down.
CCTTCTTTCTTCCCTTTTTTCTTTTTCCACTGAGTCCACATAATCTCCCTGTTCATCCTTTTCAGTGGTAATTTCCTTTTTAATGTTGAATTTACCAAGTTTGTATTTGGCATCAAAATGTATATGTACAATCATATCATTTTCTTCAGCCTCAGTCTCTTTCAGTGAAGCCGGCCATATAGAAAAAGTGTAATCAGGTCTAAGAGGTTTGGTCCAGCTTCCGTCAGCTGCCCTCCATGTACTTCCAGTGTTTAAATACTCTGTACCACCCTTAAAGGTCCTGTTATATGAGAAGCGTACACTCAACGGCCTCGTCTGATCAGAAGTCAATGCAGTTACTGAAGTGTCGACTCCTGATCTCAGTTTTAGTCCCAGCCCGTCCGCAGTTTCCTCAGTAAGGTATTTAATGTCTTCCTTGTCTATAAGACTGCCTATTATTTTGCCATTATGAGCGATTTCTACGACATCGAACCTGGAAACAAACCAGGTGTAAAGCTGAAAAAACAGCCAGTATTCATATAGGACAGCAATATCCCTCTTCCCGGCTTTGTAGACATTATCACCTCCCATCCAAATCAGTCTGGCTGCAAGATCAAACAGAGTCCATGCATTTAATAACTCACGGTATCCGCTTTTTCGCTGAAGAATAGGGCTGTTCAGAATCAGCACTTCAGGATGTGATATTTCCCTGAAGAAAGGATTTTCAAGATAATTCCTGAGTGTCCCTGCCAACAGATCAGCCTCCTTCTCGGCCTTTGAATAGTCCAGATTGTGAAATCTATTCTTACATGATTCGCAGAATGCAGCGAAATTCTCAAGAGCATGTTTTACAAATCTGTTTTCAGGTATATCGAAGGAATCTATTTTGCGTACAGCCAGGATTTTTTGGGGTACCGAGGAAATAAGTGTATTTAGCTCATAATTAACCCTGTTCTTCCCGGAAATAATCTGCTTAAGCGTAAAATTATCCGCCTTTCCAATCCTCCTGATATCGGATGGCTCAAAGTCTTCCCTCCACCTGGACGCGGGGGCAAACAAGATTCTGTTTACAGCTCCCTGGAATTCCTCGGAACCGACCAGGGATTTTACAAAAGCAAACCGCTGATAAATTGTCCCGGTTTCCTTGTCAAAGTCAGGTGCCAGCCTCTGGCTTACAGGAGAGTTTATCTGAAGCAGAAGATCAGAACATTTTCCAGCTATATTATCAAGCATGCTTCTGAAGTTAACCCGGTAGTTTTCATCCAGCACTTCAGAATCTTCGTAAATGTCAAGCTTTGTTGAAAGGACTTCTAGTTCAGTAAGATAAACTACGCTTTCAGGATCATCTTTTTTGTAGATTTCAAGGCCTAGGGTTCCTACAAAGATCCCGGGTGTAATTCTCCCACCCCGAATATCTCTGCCTTTCGAGTGTGTCACAATCCCTGGGATAGGTTTTATCTGATAATCAGCATTACTGAAGTAATATCCATAACTTGCCGATTCCAGTATTTGTACCGGAGCTTCCCCATTCTCCGCCGCCTCTGCCGAATCGATCTCGGATAGCGAGTTTTCCTGCTCCTCAAAGATGGAAAGTACAAGATTAGGTTCCCTTGTTTCTATATGTATTTCAGGTTTTAATACCCTCATTTCTCAGGCTTCGGCGTAACTGGTAAAACCGTTTGCAATAAGATTCTTGTACATTCGTCTTATTTTGTCAAAGGATAATTTGTAAAGGATATTATCATCTGGTACTTCCTTTTCAAAGAATTCACTGATGAACTGCTTTCCATCCTTGTCCTTTTCAGCTGAGTATCTTTCATCAAACTTAATAATGCAGAGTCGTCCCAATGCTACAAGAACTGGCACAAGCCTATTCCTGGATCCGTGGAGTTTAGGGAGCAGTTTCTGCATTATTGCTATATCCATGAAATCGTGTTCTGAAAATGGACTTCCATCCATCAGATTTTCGTCTTCTAGTAATTTCCCAAGGATTCCGGTGAGGCGACTTATTTCAAATGCACTTCTGTATCCGAATTCAGCACCAGCACTCTGCAGAGCTGGGAAGAAATTAATTAATGTTTTATCTGCTTTGCTGGCGATAGTCTTGCTAAAGGCTATCCTGATAAAATCTGTAGCCATTCCTGCTCCTAAACCAGGATTAATCTCGTCTTCCCCTGTGTGAAGGATTTCCATTTTTAACTCAGTAGCATTGTTTAGGTATTGTACCATCTCCTTCTGCTCGATACGAAATTCAATGACGTTAGCTCTGTCTAATACCTTAGGGCTAAACATATAAGTTGTTTCATCCACATTTACAGTTCCGATTATAAATAGATTCTTTGGCCACAGAATTTCTTGCGGTATTTGCTTATTTTCACTTACTCTCTCAGAGCCATCATATAGCTTCATTTCCTTATGGGATTCCATAATACTGAGAAAGTCCGCAAAATATCTTTCCACATGGCTAAGGTTCATTTCGTCCAGGATCAGAAAATGTGGCTTATTTTCATTTTCTGGTTTTACAGCATTAAGCATTACCTGTAATGCTCCACTATCGGGCAGTATATACTGATTAGCCCTCAATCCATCTGGGTATCCTAGCAATGGCTCCCTGTTAGTCCAATCGGCACCAACAGGAATTATCCTGTATTGTGCCTTACTTTCACTTATCCATTGTACAAATGCTTGAGCAAGTTTTGTCTTGCCAGATCCAGATAATCCTGTGAGTATTAGGAAAGGTTTGGTAAGTATGGAAGCAGTGAAACGTATTATCAATTTTTCCGATAAATTTAATCCAGCTTTAACAGCTATTTTATAAAAGTCTTTTGCATTAAACTTTTTAGATGTTACAGTCGCTTTTCCGTTAGCGAAAACTTGATTGTATACCTCAATTACCGAGTCAAGATCTTTTCTTACAACTTTATTCTCTATTTTAGGTCCAATTAAATGTACACTATGAACAAATGATTTCCCGTATTTCTGAGGTGGAGGAAAGCCATTCTGTTCAAAAAATGTTTGAATTGACACTAACTTACTACCGCTACTCCAGTTTTTTGTAGGTGATTCTTTCTCTGAAACACCATATGCTAAGATTAACCTTTTAATGTCTTTATAATATAAAAAAACAGGATAGATACCCTTAGTCACTTTCTGACCATAACCCAGAAATGCAATCCAAGGGATTGCAGTTGCACGCCCTTGCCCAAATCCTATTTCAATACCTAGATCACGATAATTCGTTTTATTAGCTTTAATATATTTATTTGCTTCTTCAGTTGTCCCAAATCCTGTTCTTTGAGCATGGGCGATAGAAATAAATTCATTTAGATCAATAGGGAATATATCAGATTGTGGGCTGATATCACTTATTTTTACCCACTCATCAACAGTGTAACTTCCGATTACGATTTTGTCCTCATTATTAACATAAGTAAACCATATATTGCCTGCATCTGGTTTAAATCCCGCATTACTGGATAAATATAATCTTAATTCCTGCCTTCCTTTTTTGGGGTAGACGAGGTTTAGTTTTATTTTTTCCATTTGTGGAAATAATAAGAATTCCTTAACCGCCTTTTCGGGATTGGACGACATGTTTTTATGCAGGATGTTTTCTGGCCCAAAGTACCTCTCTATAATTACCTTCTCTTCTCTAACGACAGTAATTTGAGAGTCTTGATTCTCCCTTTTAGTAACTTCCGAGAAGCCACCAGTAGTTGTACCAAAATAATCATTGAGTGTTTTACTGAATCTCATTTTCTCTTCTTTAGTAATTCTATAAATATTTTAGAATATTTTGTGCTATAGACTGAATAACGGGTACAGCTACTGAATTTCCAAACTGCTTGTAAGCTGCGGCATTACTTACAGGTAAAAGAAAACTCTCTGGAAATCCTTGTAGTCTTGCGCATTCCCTGGGTGTTAGTTTTCTGGGATTCTTATCTTTTTGAGGTATTAAGCACTCTTTACCGTCTTTTCCGTATCTAGCAACTAAAGTTTTTGCTGGCTTGTCTAAGTCCGCGAGATTTGCTGTAAATCCAGTTCCGCGATCCAGGTTCCTTTTTGTCCTTTTTATATGGCCTTCCCATAACTTGTCCGAAATCGTATAATTCTCAGGAACAATTTTTTCCAAAAAATTTCCCAGCTTTTTGGGCTCTGTTTCAAATTTGGGAAACGAAAAATCAGAAGGCTTCTTTCTAAAACCTACCATGTAAAATCTCTGTCTACTTTGTGGCACAAGACTTTCGGAATTTATTATTTCACTAAAAATAGAGTAATTCATATCTTCGAGCGTCTTCCTTACTGTAGCATATGTTTTGCCATTATCATGTACTTTGAAGTTCTTGACATTTTCGAGAAAAACGATCTCGGGCTTTTTTACTTTTACAATTCTTGCTAAGTCAAAAAATAAAGTCCCTTTAACCATATCAAGAAATCCATGATCTTGGCCAAGTGAGTTTCTTGCAGACACTCCTGCCAAACTAAATGGTTGACAAGGGAATCCTGCGGCTAAAACATTGTGATCTGGAATTAAAATATTTATCTCCTCATCAGATATGCTCGCATCAGTAAAACCTTTGATGTCTCCAAACGGAATTTCACCAAAGTTCATTTCGTAGGTCTTCTTTGCAGAATTATCAATTTCAGATGAGAAAACGCATTTGCCCCCAAGATTTTGCAATGCTATTCTAAATCCTCCAATACCAGCAAATAAATCAATAAATTTAAAGATTGGATTCTCTGGAGGAGGGAATGGAATGTCCCAATATATTTCAGCGATTTCTGACTCAATCAGATCATCTTGCCTAACTCTATTTCTTATGTATTTTAATGCCTTTTCTCTAAAGGGATTTGTTTCATCCTGTGAATGATGGAGGAAATGTGTTATATAAGCATTTTCAGCTGTAAGATTATTATCATGATTAATATTAAGTAATTCTTTTATCTCTGAGTATTTTGTCATTATTTCAGCATTAGATGATTTTATCTGTTCCGTATTGTGTTCAATTCATGCAATAAATTTGATAAGGTAATATTTCTATTACTTGACTTAATGGTACACTCCCAAATAACTATTACTCTGTATGATGCCTTTGTTAATAGACTATAATTCTTCAAATCATTTTCAATGGTTTTCTCAATTTTCTCTTTCCAAAAAGAAATTCTTGATTTTGGGAATCTGAAAGATTTACATTTATTATGACCATGCCAAAAGCAACCGTTTACAAATATAACGACTCTATACTTGGGTAGTACTATATCAGGTTTGCCTGGTAGGTTTTTTACACAGAGCCTGTATCTGAATCCTTTCTCGTGCAAAAATTTCCGAATAATCATTTCCGGTTTTGTGTCCCTGCTCCGAATTTGGCTCATATTATAACTTCTTACCTCAGGTACATGAACGTCCATAATTGATCATTTTGATTATTGTCCGACAAAATTAAAATGTCTGTTCAATCAAATGAAGTGTTGGATTGGTTAGAAATTAACTATACTTAAAAAGTTATGCTCAGAAGATTTTTGGACACTTCACAAGCTACTATGAATTCTATTTGATAATAGCCCCAGATTGGGGTTTTACATTTCTAATTCCCAATAATAGACTTCAAGCTTCATTTTCACTAACATAATAGTACAATGGGTATGTGACTCTTTTTAATAGTTTGATATTACCTATATCCAGATCCCTTAAATCTGTTGATCCTATTGCCCTCCACCCATGCTCTATGCCTGCATCCGGACGTATAAGCAGCGAAAATCCATCACTGGTAAATTCAATTGACCTCGCATGAGCAAGGAGCCCGTTTGTTTCGATTCTAACCTCCGGTAATCCGATAGCATCGGAAAAAGTTCGAATATCTTGGGCTCGAGAATCATCATCTCCGTAGTCATGGTATATTTTCTCCTGAACCTTGTATGATTCCTCGAGAGGAAGTGTTTTTATTATTATTGAGCCGATTGCGCACCTTGTCAAACGCTCAATCCGCTTAATAAACTGAAGGAGCAGTAAACATCCCAGCGGAGTTCTGAGATATCTGTCAGAACAAGTAACATTGTAGGTTTTGCCACTCATAATCTCCTTCAGTTCGTTCATTCTTTCATACTTTTCAAAGATGAGGTCAGCAAGCCTGGACGATTGAAAGCTCCTATCTACGATTTCAAGTTTAATTTCCTGAATTCTGTTGCCTGTCGCAGGCATTTCAGGATCAAACCTCTGCATTGAGACAGAACTGTCTGACCTGCAAAAATATTGAGGACCTTCGGAACCCCACTCTCCAGCTAAATTGCAATTGTCATTAAGAGAATAGTAGTGGTAATAACTACCATTATTCAGTTTTATCCGACAAATTGGTTTCAGGATTCCGTATTCATTTGCATCAATGTACGTTTCTACCCATCCCTTCAACTGTATTAAAGAAATATAATCTGCAATATCCAGATTGTTTGGCACAGACCTCAATACAATTCTTGTATTTACTAAAGCTTTGTATTTTAGCTTCTTAAATGGGAAAGTTTCCATATCCCACTGAGAGATAGTGCTACTGCCATAAAGCCAGATTTCGGAAATTTCATTTCTGTACAAGTGCCTGTTTATTTCATCTGTGACGGTTCCAAGAACAGAACGTATGCCCGGAATTTCTTCCTCAAGTTCAGCCGGTACCGAGTGTCTGAGAATAAACTCAATTAATGCTAAAGCCTTATTTCTGTCGAGTTTATTTATAAACCACTGGGATTTTCTATCGATTAGGCATTTAGTGCATGCTTTTGTACATGTACATCTTAACATATCCCTGGCAGTCTCGAAAACATCTTTAGCCACGAGCGGAAACTGAACCGAATAACCGGCGCCACCCTTGTCCGTATCAAAAATGAAAACCGATTTGCAATCACGGTAACTTTTAATGCCAAAATCCAACTCATCCTCTTCTATCCCAAGATTAATGGCTAAGGATTTTGTGAGTACGACTCCCAGTGACCAAATGGTCTCATCGTCGGACACAAGGCGTTGATTTTCATCCAGAAATCTTAGTTCAACAAGGTCAGTTTTAATTCGGCCCCCTAAAAGAACATTGTCTTTAATGGCATATGTATCGTTGTTCCCTGAGCAGAGTGTATCGTTTTCAATTGTTCTGCCTCCCCTGAGTCTCGTATGTCCTGTGAGCTTGCCTCTATCTGTATCAGCGCGGCCACAGTGAAGGCAAACCGAAAAACCATTTCCTGCACCGAGGTTATAGTATAGAATTTCAGAGTCTTCATTTCCTTCCCTTAACTGGTATGCTCCTCCGTTTACTCTCCATGGTTCCATCCCCAGCAGCAAGGTATCAATATGGTGCATGATAGTTTTCTCGGTAATCTTTCTGCTTGGTCTTTGACGGATGTCGACAGCAAAACCAGCCGGTTCAATTACCTGTGTTGATGATTTCCGTTCCAAACCCTTCATATCTATGCCTGACATGGAGTTTTGACCGCAGTGCGGACATTGAGTGAAATTCTCTCCTTCAACATCCGATATTATTCTCTGGTAACCACAATGACGGCAGGCCTGAATATTGAATCTGTTATGAGAATTCCAAGTTCCGTGAAGTACTATCCCTGATGACTTGTAGTTCCATCCATCGATAACCACATCCGACCCAGGTGCATATTCGCTCAATGCTCTGATTAAGTCATGACTTGGTTCAGGTTTCAGGTTCATGATTTTCTTGTCATCATCATTTTTCTGAAAATCCTCCCAGGATACAGTGTCAAATGACATGACTCCGGTTGGCATACCCGCTGTGGGAAGAAATCCCTGCTCTCCGAAGTACCCAAGAACGGGCGTGTGGAGAAATTTACTAATCTTATAACTGATTGCTCTGACAGCCGGACTGTTCTCTCCAAACTCATTTATAAGCTCTGTTTTTTTCTCCTCAAGGTTGTATTTTGTTCTTTTAGTTCTGAAAGTCAATTCCTCAAAATTGGTCAGCGTTTTTAATCTGAGACTTTCAGGATTTTCATTCTCCAACGCTGTGATATGCACTATATTCCGGATACTTGCCGAAAGCTGGTTTATGTCCGTCGTATCCATCCAGCGTATGAACGATTCGGCAACGGTTTCACCTTCAGTAAAGAATACCTCGCTGATTACCTCCCTGATGTTAAGACCGTTATGGCGTTCTCGTATAAACTTACTCCAGAAAAAAGCATTCACATGCCGTTCCGCAATCACAGGACTGTTTAGGCTAATGACCGGAGGAGAAATTCTGTGTTCGATTGCCCATTTTGGATTGTTCATTGCTGATGCCCCGATCGGATTATCAGAGCAAAATGTCAAAGCCAATGACCGTGATTCCTGCCTTCTGCCGGCTCGGCCTGTTCTCTGCAGATAATTTAACGGACTTGGAGGTACATTATTCATCACAACTGCTGAAATTCCTCCAATGTCCACCCCCATTTCCATGGTGGTTGAACAACTGAGAACATTTAGCTTTCCCTTTTCAAACATCTCCTCAAACTCCTTCAGTCTCAGAGGATTCTGCTGAGCTGAATGCTCTCCTGCCAGAAGCAAAGGTTTGTTTAAATAAATCCGTTCATGTAAGTTATTCCATACTCCGACATTTCTGAATACGGCAGAATTCTCAGATAACCATTTCGAAACCTCAATGTCATTCCTGGTACCATCTTGTCCTAAACAATACGGATAAGGAAAATGCGGTACTGTCAAGGGCTGTGTTTCTATTCTGAAATACATCAGGTTATCCGGATCAAGTCTTCCGGTCATCCATGGGGAGTATCCTTTAAAATGGGTGTCTAAGAACCTTTTCTTCGCAGGACAAAGCCATAGTTGTTCAGGTAATTCGAAACTTACTTTTTCTTCCAAATTGACCTTGAATCCCTGGTCATCGAGGCTTAGTATGTTATTTCGAATTTCATTCCAAGCAGATCCAAGAATTGAGTTTAACTGGTCAATCTTCAACGTATTGTTCCTGAGTTCTTCAAAGCTATGCCATCCCAGACCTGCACACAATAAAAGTACCAGTCTTGGCTGTATAGGGGCATTATCATTGAATTGTGGCCATTTTTTTACATGTTCCAGTGGGGAGTTTGGAGGATAAAGTTCATCACTGCGGACAATATCGCTGAAGAACCTGTATGTACCATTGGGTAGTATGAAATGAAATCCATTCCTTACAATAAAATCAGCGGCTATTTTCAGGAAATTCCTCCAATCTTCGTCTGAGATGCCCAAGGTGTTCGCTAGTTCAGGTACACGAGAGTGCTCAAGATCGGGGAATACGATTTTGACTAATCCCAGGTTTTCAAGAGATCTTTTTCTTTGTAGTTTTCTTGCGAACTCATTGAATAGTACCGCAGTGAGATATTTAACCCTTTCTTCCGGGAGTGCGTTTCTTCGATTGAAATTGAAAATCTTATTCAGCTCTGTCTTGTTCAGAAGCTCCCTTGTGATTTCTTGCCATGGCAATCTTGCGGAACGATGGCGTTCTTCCAACTCCTCATTGATGGCTGCCATTCTTGTTATGATCCCTGGTTGCAGAGCGGGAGGGCAATTTCCTATCTCCTCAATTAACCGCTTTCGCTCCGCTATTTTCTCTGCTCTTTCGTTTTCAGTCAGTCTAACTGGTTGGTTAAGGCTGGACAATTTGTGAAATACCTGTGACCTTACCCAATTTGTTTCTGCATCAATATTAAGCAATGCACTTACTTTAGAACTGCCCTGACGGCTATCCATAAAGGCAATGTACCTATGACCGTACCAACTAGCCTCAGCATCCTGACTGTTAAGTTCAGGTGTTTGTTCCAACACGGCATCAGTCAGTACCCTGTTCATGAAAACTGAGGATATTCTGAAATGGAAGGGATTTTCAATTTTTGCTTTACAGTATGGACAAATAGGCTCATCCTGATCATTAAAGGCTTCAGTATAATCATCCCCTTCTGGATTTACAGTTTCGTCGGCATTCAGGCTGAAGGTGAACAAATGATCAGCATTGAAATTCTCGTTAGTTCTGGCTGCATAGAATACATCACCATGATCTGATTGCGCTTCCCTGTTGGTTGCATCGTCATCATTATCAAAATCAAGTGAAAACGGATCATCGTTGGTTTCACCAGGGATGCGAAATTTGGTAAGAGTTCCTTCAAGGTACTTTTCACCTGTAATTAAATGGTTGTTGCATGAATTACATGCCACCATCTCAAGCATTGGAGAGTTGCAGAAATCACATAACGGGGCTTTTGAGGCAGTGAGCGTACCAAGTGCTGATACTGGCCTTCTCTCTCCATGTTTACTGCACTGAGGGTTTGTACAGGCGTATAAGCCACCGATTCCTTTAATAAAGAAATGTCCTCTTACAGGAAGGACGTTTTTGGTATGAGACAAAGAGGTAACCAGATCAAGCTGATTTTCAATGCCGTTAATTGAGAAAGGAGCCGAGATTTCTGTAGCGCTTAATACCTCATTTTGGAGGATATTATTTCTAATAGCTTTGATTTTTTCATCCTTATGAGCGGAAATTCTGAAATCGTCAGGTTTGCAGATCTCATCAGGCAACATTTGATATTCTGGCAGTATTCTTTTACCTGACACGATATGGATATCTGACTCTGACTTTCCTGTTAGATAACTCATAAATTTTGTTAATGCATCCTTATTGCTTCCTCCTACGGTGGCTGAGGTTGCAACGAACCTCACCTGAGCAGGTTCAACCCCGAATGCATCCAGAACCCTGCGTAAAAGCAGAGCCATCTCTGCAGCGACAGAACCAGAAAGAGTATGTGTTTCATCAAGTATAATCCACCTAAGTTTGCCATTTGATTTTTCAAGTATAGGGGCATCCTTGTCTCTGACAAGCATATACTCTAACATCGTTGGATTAGTGAACAAAATATCGGGTGGAGATGACCTGAGGTCCGAACGGCTTATGATCTCGGGCGCATGCTTTTCTTTCGCCTTCTGGGAGGCAGCGTCTTCTGGCGTTTTCCCGTTATATATCCCGTAAGTAACATTTCCGATACTTTTAGTCCAGGCATGAACACGTTTCTTTTGGCTTCCAATCAATGCATTCAGAGGGTAGAGAAATATGGCTCTGACAGCAGGATCATGTTCGCTTTCCTTAACTGTGGTTAAATCCTGAAGAACAGGAAGCATGAAGCATTCAGTTTTACCTGAACCTGTGCCGGTGGTTACAACAATAGATTTTTTTTGTATCAATAGCTTTTCCCAACTTTCAACCTGGTGCTTGTAAGGGGATGTATCGGATTTAAAACAATAGCTTTTATAAGGGAATCCGTCAGGCTCTGTCCATCGAACCGAGTCAAGCCTATCCAGGGCCTTAAGGAATTTTTCGGTGAATATTCCATGGTCAATGAGGGAATTCATATCAGAACCAAACAGTTCCCAAGGAAACATTGTCTGAAAAACTGGTTCAGCAAGCAATTTTTCACTTTTTAGTACATACCGAATATAATCCTGCATTCGTGCATCTCCGGTAGCCCAGAGGGAAATAATCGCATCGTTTAATATACGGTCTGCAGTCTGGTAAAATTCTCGGAAGTTCATGAGTTATAGTTATTATTTCAGGAAGAAAGTCTTCTTATACAATACAGTAAAGCATTCATATACCATATCGGGAAACGCCATTGAATATACTGCAAATTGCTGCGCACATGTGGATTTTCACTGAAAAGATATTCACTTCTGCCTGTGACTGATAATGCGACTGAGAGAGGAGTCAAGAGAACGGGCCATAGATTAGAATTACAATCTTCAACTGGAATTACAAATCGAAATAGTGGTGCAATGCTCGGCCCTCCGGCAGGCAATTCGCTGATTTTATTCCCAATCCTTGCCTGAAGCTCTCTAACGCTGGTTTTTAAGTGAAACTGTGAATCCTGTGGTATTGTTCCATTTTTGATAAACTGTAATAGTTTATTGGTTAGAACATTACTTGTGCCTTCACAAATGAAATTATCAATGTCGGAAATGATCAAGCAGCGCATATTTTGCCTGTATCTGTCATCCACCGATGAAAGTGCCCAATCCATGGCTTCTGCCCACCTCTTACCACTTAGCCAGTGAAAGGAGATCCCGAGTTCCTGTTCAAACTTGTGGCAGATATCTGAGAATTCGTCAACATCTTGGGTAGAAATCCTCAACAAGCAGAAATATCTTGCACTTAGTTTAGGACTAAGGGCAATCGCCCGACAGTGATCAAATGCGATCATAGGAAGCTTATAGTAATTGGCTTTTTGAGAATAAATGATCGTCTGCTGCCATATGCTGTCAGACGGCTCTGTATTTTTAAGATTCTCACAGGTTCTCTTTATCTTATCAGGATTTTCTACCTCATTAGAATCAGTAGTAGCAGAGAAAGGAAGAACAGATTTAGTGTCTGAAGTGTCGATGGAAAAGATGATAAAATTGGATATTACCCTGCTTGTCAGAAGAAAAGAGTTGTTGTCTCTTTCCAGGGGGAAAGGTTCTATATTTTTTGGTGAGCAATCCAATTGGATTGCATAAAGTGACATAGTCTCAGGTGCCTGCTCGACATTAATTCTGATATCATCTCCTGCTGTCAGTATTTCCTTTCCAAGGTTGTGATTTTTTATCTCGAACATGTTCAGGATTTCATCCCCATCCCTGAATTCAAATAGCACGCTGTTTGAAGGATCAAGTGCATTATACAGGCTGAACAGACGATGGATTTCTTCCTGAAATTCAATAATAGATGTAGTTCCGGGAGACAATTGCTTTTCTATAAAAATGTCACTCCTATGAGTGTTATATAGTCTCAGTAAAATATGCTCAGTCGATATTATTCTATAGCCCAATAAATTATTGATAAAAAGACAACATTTGTCAGGCAATACATTTTGCACCGCATCTGTTATTTTCACTCCGCGGAAGGGTGGGGAGATATAGAAAGCCAAACTTTTTCTTTGACCCGAATGACAAAGTTTGAACCGAATCTCTTTTGGAAATTTCATTGGGTTTAGCCATCTTAAGGCTATGGTGCTATTGTCCAGAGCCACTGCAAGATATTGGTCCTCAATTACAGTAAGAGAAAAGTTAGTATTGTGTACTTTAAGACTGGCGTCAAATGCTTCGCGGTCCACGTTTTCAATGTTAAGGTCTCCGATATTGTAAAAGCTTCCGTATTCAGACACGCCCCTGGCATTTATTTCATAATCGATACAACCCAGAGGCAACGATCTTGGATTTTGTTGCCAAAGTAAATCTCCTTGCCTCCTGTAGCTTATTGAATTGTTCCTTTCAAGATCTTCATTGACATCATAGATAAAAAACTTTGGTATTCCTCTGACTATGGGCAAACTGGAACCTGTCATCCACAACGGTTTCTGCTCTACCATATACCATTGAAAAGATGCCGAGTTGGTATTAAAGGTCATAGTCTCAGATTCCATTTCCAACGTTATCGTATTTCTGAAATGGCATGTATTTAACGTCATGTCGCAGATGGATAAATTCGTGATGGTGACCGGTTGCATATCATCTACTAATTTCCATCCCTCAGGGAATATTATTACTCCCTCTTCATCTTTAGAGTTTCTGCCTTGACAAAAAACAAGCTCATCTGGGGCATTCTCTACTAGTAGAACTGGAAGAGACAAATCAGGCGGATCAGTACCTCTTACATCCAAATGCCTGATACTTCCATCAGGTGATTTCAGATGTATTTCTACCTTACGGTCGTAATTGCATCCCTGTCGATATGCCTCATTTAACCAGAAAGTCCTGAAATTCCCGGTGCTGCTTCTGCGTAACCGGCATATAGGTTCTTCATCAAAGACGATGAAATATTCAGAGGTAAGCTTTGTGGAGCCGACTAATTTTGACATCTCTTCCTCGGAAAGGTTTCCGGGGAATCTGAATTCAGGTATTAGTTTCCAATTATCACCGGCAGATTTTCTAAGAACCCATCTAATGCTTGCTTGTATATTCCGGTGGATTCTTTTTTCCTTTTCAATTTTAGCTTTATGTATTCTAAGAGCTTTTCCGATATCTTCAAGTTCATTCCCGGTACCAAAAATATTATAAGCATTTTCACTGTTGCTCCAGATATCCTCAATAATCTGCAAGCAGCTTTCATAGATTACTTCGTTCCTGCTTGATGGGGGTAACAATCTTATAAGATCATGATTTTCAGATATTTCAAAAATATTGCGCGGTTGCAGTTCGAGTACCTTCAGCAAGAATGATTTATAAGAATTTGTATTATTCTTTATATGCAGAGTAGGGAGCCCGCCTTGGAGGAGGAGAGTTCGGAAATAGAGAGTATTTTGCCTTTTTATCCACCGAAAGCCAAGAATTTCCCCTCCGGCTTTAGCTAGTTCAAAAAGTTCAGCGGAGTCAGAAAGGTCAATTCCAATCGATTCCGCAATTTTTTCGCTGCTCGGGGCATGTCCGTTATATTCCCTCTTCCACCATTCTGCATAATAAAGTGCTATCTTTTTCGAAGCCAGTTTCTTAGCAAAGGACTTGCCTTCATCAAATAGCTGCTTAATTTCAGCTCTTAAGGCTTCAAATTCTTCATCACTTATAGCCATCTTCCATAAAGGTGTCTGCCATTCCATGATCCTATAGTTAATTACTAAATTGGGTTATTAATAATTTGCACAATCCTGAAATTGAGAAATTAATTCTTCACCTGACCTGACTTTCAATGAAGATCCAAATGTATATCAAAGCATTCATGATCAAGCGTTGCCTGTTTACGGATATGTCGTAGTAAAACTCTTACAATGATTCCGGAGACGGGGTAGTAAATAAGCTTGTCAATCACTTTTTTGCCGGCTTCCTCCAGCACTTGGCGATATGCCTTGAGCTGAGCTGCAAAGATGCCCGCATAGTGCTCTCCGCCGGGAGTCATTATGTCGTTTAAACCTCCGGGATAGCTTTTATAGTCTACGATAACACAACCCTCACTGGTTTCCCAGACAAGATCACAGCTGCCTCTTAATATCTGCCCTGTCGGCGTATGCATCTGCAACGGCAACTCCTTGTAGACCTTTTTAGGTGCGCCATATGCTTCATTCAAATAACCGTACAGGTTATCCATTGACATTATGATTCGCTTAGGTTCCGGGAACACGGATTGCATAAGCCTGTTCTGCAGGACGGCTTTCATCCTTTCATGATTGTCTGCTGAGCCGGGCTGATAAATACAGAAAATGTCATGAAGGCAGGTTCCAATCTGCGCATCAGAGGGCCCCTCTCCTTCATTTCCCCGACCTGCTGCAATGGCAATCCTGGCATTGAAATTACGTACCAGCTCGACCTTCGGATTAAAATCCTCCTTTATTTTACTTGGACTAAGATATCTGGGCTCACTTTCTGTTGTTTCGTCAGGCTTGACAGGCCTTCTTTCGTTCCATTGTGCCTCAATACCTGTAAAGTTGGGATCTCTGAAACATCTGACTAGATCAGATTTGATGCCAGTGTCCCAAAGGTCAATCATGTCATCCCTGCATTCGCCCGGTGCCGCCAGGCTGCAACCGATGTTCTTAAGCCATTCAAGCTTTCTATTATGATAGGAGACGGTTATAAGGAAATCCCTGGCACGGGTAACTCCAACATACATAAGTCTCTTGATCTCTGCCGTCAACTCCTCGACAATATTGTGATACCCGGGACTTGCCATAATCAATGCCTTGATGTCGGGCTGCACTTTCTTCTTTGCACCCGGAAACCACGGCAGAAGCTGGATATATCGCTCAGGAAATAGATTATCCTCAGAAGGAAGACCAGTCAGGATATCATTGACACCAAAGAATGATTTGTAAATGACATCATCCTCATTGAGCTCATCTTCATCCAGGCTTTCAAGAATGACCATGTTCCACTCCAGACCCTTTGCCTTATGATAGGTCAGAACATTAACCGCCCCCTCTACCTTCTCTGCCTTTTCCTCCTGCTGTCCGAGGGAAGCAAGGTAAACAGCAAAATTATTCAACGACGCACCAAGTCCCATCTGCAGGCAACGCTGGTCATAGGTTACGGCATGCTTCATCAATGCCTCCAGGTTTTTTACCCTTCTTTCACTGTTGCCCCACTGTGCAACCAGAGTCTTCAGATCAAGCCTGACGATCAATGCTTCCACTAGGTCCGGAACAGGAAGGGCCCTGATTTGTGCGGCAACATCGTCCAACTTCCTTACGATTGGATTTTCAGCCTCCCACCGTGGTACAGGTATTGTATCAGGTTCTTCACTTGCTTCTCTTTGCGCAAGGGCTTCATTTCTTACGGGCAGATACCCAATCCGCGAAGCTATGATGTCTGCAACGGAATGGTTTTCAGTATCACACAGATACAATATCTCAGCCTTGGCAAGGTCATTCAGGTTATTGAGGATGTAATTAACTATTGCCAGAAAGAGCTTTACTTCGGCTGTTTCGAAGAAGGTCATGTCGGCTGTCTGACCTGTGGTTTTAATGCCATTTTGCTGCAAAATGGCAGCTATCTCATTCACCTCCCTTCTCGATCTGCACAGTATTGCAATATCATGAGGCTGAATTTCCCTGAGTGCCAACAGGCTCTTGTCATATACCTTTTTTCTGTCATTCAGGACACTGATAACCTGCTGTGCCAGGTTCTGGTAATGATCGGTATTATTTGCCTTATCGGTTCCAAGGTTAAGATGCCAGTGTATAAGTTCAGCCTCCGTATTTTTGCCAAAATCTGCTGCATCATTCCTGGTCGCAGCAAGTTTCACCTTGTCTGGCTTCAGATCGTCGAAAGCCCTGGTGAAAACGGTGTTGGCAAGATCTACCAGTCCTTTGCGTGATCTGTATGAGTTACCGAGTGGTTCTCCGTTTACCAGGTTATTCCTGTCGTCGCCTGCATTAAAGATACCGGTAATGGCCTTTATAAGGAGAGCATCAGATCCCCTGAATCCGTATATGGCCTGCTTGGGATCGCCGACCCAAATGCTCTTTTCAACCAGTTCCGACAGTCTGTCGAATATTTTAACCTGTATCGGACTTGAATCCTGAAATTCATCGACAAACACCAGCTTAAAGCTTCTCCTTATTTCTTCCTGCACTTCCTGTTTCATAAGAAGTTCAAGAAACAAGCTCTCCATGTCATTGTAGTCGATGAGACGGTTCCTGACCTTGTAAAGATTGTACTCATACTTCCATTTTGCGGCAAGCCCGAAGACACGTTCATTGTACATCCGGAGTTTCGCTCCGTAATGCCTGGATCTTACAGCCATGGCTGCATCCGCAATAACTGAATCTATCTCAGGAACGAGCTTGTTTTCATTGCCTTTTGGTGCAAGTGTTGCCAGGTCTGCAAGGAAGCAGTACTTCAGGGAACCGTCCTTAACAATTTTTTCGGCTATTTCCCTTCGGTCGTTTGCCCTGCAGACATCAATGTATTTTTTCAGTGTATCCAGAACAGTAGCTTCATTGATTGTGACATTCTGCATGAAGATCCTGTCAATAAGCTCATTGGATCTGTCAATGCTGCCGCGAAGGTCAGTAATGTCGTACTGTTGCATTTTCTCAATTATGACTCTCAGGTGCTTAATCCAGAAGTCAGTATCTTCTATCTTCTTTTTGCCGTCAAACTTTGAAAACCCAAATTCCTTCATGACTTCGCCGAAGAACCGGATGTCATCGTCTGATGCCAGTCCTGCAAGTGACTGGTTCATAAAGAACAGCTGATCATCTTCTGACATTACATTATCAGCCGGACCCCGGCCCAGCAGGTACCAGTATTTTCTTACGAATCCGTATGCAATAGAATGCACCGTACCGATTGCGGCACTGTCCAGAAGCGAGGCCTTATCAAATAATTTCCTCTTTAGCAGGGCCTCCCTCGCCTTTTCACGAAACTCTGCAGCAGCAAGATCCGTGAAGGTGGTAAGTATGACTTCCGAGGGTTTGTAATTACCTTTTTTGCCTCCCAGATAATCGGCCAGCAGATGGACAAGAGTATGTGTTTTACCGGAACCGGCTCCGGCATTGATGAATTCTATATTTTTCATTTCAGACCTCCCTTGAATGTTGTGAAATTGCTGAAGCCGTTTTCTGCCTTCAGATCCTTATCATTATAATCGGTGTCCAGAGGATATAAGTTTTGCTGCTCAGCATCCGTATTGTAATTCAGAAGAACCAAAGGCATTTTCTCTGCAGACTCAATCTTTCCTTCCGTGAGTTGTCTCCATCTGTATGTATATGAATTCATTGCCTGTTTGAATATATCGTTCACATTATCAGGTGTCGTGACCTTTACATTTTTGCCGGTCAGATTCCCTGTAGTCAGCAGCGTTCCGTTCGTCAGAATAAAATATGCAACCATGGAAACTTGTTTTGCGGGTTCTGCCTTCTTCAGGACAGCCTTGTAAATTTCCAGCTGCAATGCCTTATTGGCCTCCAGAAGTCTGTTGTAGGTTTTTCCCGACGACCATTTCATGTCGAATATCAGGTAGTTGCCGTCTTTGTCGGTCAGGAGCATGTCCATCCTTGCCTCCATCTCAAACAATCCTTCAAACATGCACTCTTTTACCACCTCGCATCCGAAGATTTTGAGGCCGTTTTGTTCAATGATGTCAAGAAGGTTGCTTACTGATTGTCTGACCTGTTCTGCAAACCTAGACAGTAAGATTTTGTTTTCATCCAGTAAAAGGATTGCTCCCTTTTGCAGTACCGCCTCATTGAATCTGTTCGGATACTCTTCTGACAATAGCTCTCTCATCACCGTCAGGTTGCCGTCTGATTCATCGACAAGATTCTGAATGAATTGGTGGGCAACATTGCCCATTGTCCTGTTTACCGCACTCATTTCCAGCACGCTTGAGTAGGATAAGCTGGCCTGGTGGTTAAGAACATAATCGAGAGGATTCTGAATCAGCTCATAAATTGAAGAATAGCTTTCCTTCTGACGGGGTGTAAACATGTTCTGTTGTCCCATATCAATCATCAGCTGACCAGACGGAAGGTCTTTTCTCTCAACTTCAAAGCTTTCGCCTTCCGGATCAGGGTTCAGGGATTCAATGGTCCTTAGGTTTTCAAACTGAGCTGATAATTGAATCAGAACAGGATGCAGGCCGAGTTTTTCTCCCATGTCCTTTTCAGCAACCACAAGCGTAAATTTCGATCTGCAATTAAGTATTGCCATTTTTTGCTCATAAAGCTGAGCCTTCACCTGAGCTTCTTCGCTCCATATGGTCAGATTATGTTTTCCAAGCGCTTCCTTCTCAGCTGTGCTCAGGAATCTGTGGACTGTTGCTTTGGGTGTGCCGTTGTAACAGTCAATCCAGACAACTGCTTCCGGTTGATCAACGAGAGCTGCCGGCGAAGCAACTACGAATCTTGATCCGGCTTCTGCCTCACCAGCGGAATAATTACCGGGTTTGTAAATGGAAAGTATCCATGACTTCAGCTTCTCATTATTTACTGTTGCCAGATTGTATCCGTTAAGGATTATCATGAGGGCATTGCAGAAATTCACAAGAAGGGTTAGTTGCTTATTTATGAGTGAATTAATGCTTCCGGATTTGTCTTTGCTCATTATAATGAGGGATTGACCCGCCCATGACCTGAGAGCTTTAACATACTCCTTCAGTTTGCTAATGTCAATCTCTGCTCCACTTTCACCGTCAACCGGGAGAAAGACCATGATGTCTTTCTTCTTTTCTTTTTTCTTCTTCTCCAGGCTCATATGATATTCTTCCAGTACCTTTTCCCATATTGGATTTATTATTCCGCCTTCGGATATGATTACATCAGTCAGACCTCTTCTAAGGTCAAAGGGCAGGGGATGCCTGCTTATCTGCAAATATGACAGAAGGTTGTAGACATTAAGAGGCCTTAGAAATAATGAGCACCCAAGCTTAAAAAGCTGGATGATCTCCGGATTTGCATCTTTCAGGGAAGAGCCTGAGAGGGGATTGCCATAAAGTAGCTGGATATTTTCGAAACTCCGGTTATCCGAGTTGATGAAGACAGTGCCTTTTGAAAGGGTGCTCTTTACAATCCACTCCAGGGCAGAACCCTGCCTGTCAAATTTTACAATTCTGAATGAGTCATCCTTATCAGGGTTAAGCAATTCAGCGGCATTTGTCAGAAAGGCCTCCTGTACCTTCTTAAGATTAGTCCCGGCAGCAGCTATGCTTTTGTCGGGTACAAGGTATATGATCCTGGTCCCTTCGTCACTTAGTTTCTTCAACAATTTCGCGATAATCGGAGAAATGTGCTCTGCAGGGAAGTGTACAACTACTTCATCATCTTTATGCAGGAGGCTTGATTTACTATTTATCAAAGCGATCAGACGGTCACTCTCTCCCCTGATATTGATTCCACTTGCGGTAATGTGCCTTTCTGTATCTGAAAGGAAATCAAGTTTTGCTGACACATTCCTGATGTCAGGATTCCAGCCTGCTGCAATCAATTGATCCCTCCATCTCAACAACTCTGAAGCGACTCCGTATTCGTCGACTTTAAATGAGTCAGTTATTGGGTTATCGGGTCTGGATTCAATAACTGCCTTGACAGCATTGTAATAACTGGCCTGTCTTTCAGATTCAGACAGACATGCGCAAGACATGCCACTGCGTAATTCCAGCTCGCTCAGCAAGCCGGAATCTCCTACTGCAAGCTCATCAATCAGCAGGTTGCCTCTGCCCTGAAAATCAATGTAGTGCTCACCGTCAAAATAGGGGCTGTAGTGTATTTTCATATTTCACGTATATTTATTCGTTTCAATGCAGGTTGGTTTTGAGATATTTAACACTTTGACGATTTTCATTAGCAACAATCTTATGCTTCAAACATTGATTTGGGCCAGTCAGAATGTGTCTTCATGCAACTTAAGCCAAAATGGCAATCTCTCTTATTCTATCTGTTTAGAACGCAGGATTAGTTATTAACCGTATATCAGACCATTGCAAACTCAATATTTAGTTTAAGGATGCGATATTGATAATTTTCGTATTATTCATTTAAAATGAGGTTATAGCGTGATAGCACCCGTTCACCACCTCAGCCATCTTGCCGAAGTCGAGTTTTTCGATAGTATCGCCTTCTTTATGGTAGTTTTTGTTGCGGAGCATGGCGGTGTCATTTACCATCACCGCGTTGAAACCGTAGTTCCAGTAATTCAGATGGTCCGAGAGCTCAAGAACACTGTTCAGTCTGGGGTCGGTCACCGTGAAGGCCGGCACACTGCATTTCTCTCTTATCAAATCGGTGACAGTCTCAGCAAACCTTTTCTGATGGCTGCGGCCTGCAACTATGATGAAGTTCCCGGTGTCAGGAAAAATCTTCCGTAAATCCTTCAGCGGTATGTCCTGCGAACCGGGTTCGTCAGAGAAGCAGCCTATCATATCAAGACAGATCATGCCCATGATGTCATTTCTATACGGCAGGAGGGACCTGGCATGCACCGCGCTTCCCATATCCGGTGTCCTGAAGTATGGCGGCTCCTCGAGGCAGAAGGAAACGAAATCAATTCTGTAGTCCAAAACAGGTTTCTGTGCGTCGAGAAGCCTTGCGCACTCGAGCAATCCTGCCACTGCGCTGGCGTTGTCGTCAGCCCCCGGCGTCTCATTACAGACATCATAATGCGCTCCGATTATCAGCCTCTTCTTCATTCCGCGATTGAAAGAAGCGATGACATTCCTGTATTCACGGCCCTCTGCTGTGAAATACTGACTCTCAACCGTACAATCAAGCTTTCCGAATTCGCCCTCGATGTAGGAAGCCGCTTCCTCAAGCGAACTGATGTTTTCATGATTCCTGGGGGGATAGATATTTGTGAGAAACTCCA
>CAZEYY010000021.1:0-37140 GCA_964516485.1 uncultured Rikenellaceae bacterium | reverse complement strand
CCATACTGGTAATTCATTGTTGGAAGGAGATCATGGTCATTCATTATCTCCATCAGGTGGGCTGTTCCGACCTGCCTCATCTGGCATTGTTTGTCGTCAAGTTCTCTTATCTCCCTGTTAAAGCGACGACCGCGCTCCATAATTGCCTCAACATCAACAACATTATTCAGATTACCCTTTACACCGGGGATTTTACATACCAGAGCTTTTATTTTTTTATTGCGAAAGACAGTCCCGATACCTCCTCTGCCAGCCTGTTTCAACCTTACTTTTTTTCTCTTGGGATCCCAGAAAGTGAAATTAAGCATTCCAATCAATGAATTCTCTGCTGCAATACCGGAAGATACAATCCCGATATTCTTCTTATCATTCTCATTTTCAGCAAACAAGTCTGTCAGCCGTTCAGTCAGAATATGACTGTCAACAGCTTCTTCAGGAGCATCGAATATCTCAATATGATGATTTATCCCGTCAATATATATTATAATATCATTTTCTGCCTTCCCCTGGATTTCAAGAGCATCAAAACCTGCGAACTTCAGAAAGGATCCGAAATAACCTCCCACATTACTGTCCATCACTGAGTTAGTTTGTGGTGAAATACTAACTACCAGAGATTTACCAGTACCTGAGTACTGTGTTATTCCTCCTATTGGTCCGGAGGAAATAATGATCTCATTTTCAGGATCATTCCATTGCGTGTCGGGCTTCGTCGCATCCCAAAGGAGTCTCAGTCCGTAACCCTTTCCTCCGATGAACTTCTCCTTCATAACAGGAGGAACATCTTTGATCCTAACTTCAGGGGTACCAACGTTAATATACAATATTTTATCAGTGTAGCCCCGCTGAAGTGCTGTCCATGTATAATCCCGGCTGATGCCTGTCTTAAGCTGATTTCTGATCTCAGTTATTCCCATAACACTAAATGATGCCTATTCCTGTAAATACATGTGATTCAAATTTAAGAGTTTATGCCGAGACAGAATATGATTTAAATCAATTTGTAACTATCTTTACTTCAGCAATTATGAGTCATGAAATACTCCGAAATCAAAGAACACCTTGGTAAATTTAGAGTTGGCATCGCCGGGGCCGGGGGCCTTGGTTCCAATTGTGCAATGGCCCTTGCAAGGTGCGGTGTCGGAAGGCTCATAATTTGTGATAATGATATTGTTGAAAAGACAAATCTCAACAGGCAGTATTATTTTGAAAAACAGGCAGGAAAACTGAAATGCGAGGCTCTGAAGGAGAATATTGAACTGGCTTGCAATGACGTAATTGTTGAGATCCATAATATTCTGCTTGATCCTGAAAATATTTCATCACTGTTCAGTGACTGCGACATAATTGTTGAGGCTGTGGACAACAGTGAAACAAAGGAAATGATAATAAAGGCTGTACAGGCAACCATGCCAGCCACTCCTCTGATAATAGGGTCAGGAGTTGCCGGCTGGGACAATACAGGTAATCTGAGAAGCAGGAAAATTGACGATACGCTGTATGTATGCGGCGATGAAGAATCAGAAGTTTCTGACGATCTGCCGGCGCTTGCCCCGAGAGTATCAATTGTTGCGAATATGCAGGCTGATGTTGTTATCAGCCTTCTTCTAAACATTAAACGCTGAATCAGTATCCTCTTATGAAAATTATATTAAATAACAGGGAGGAAGAATTTGACAGAGATAAGCTTACAGTAAATGAAATGCTTGAACTTAAGCGTTTTACATATAAGCTCAGAATAGTCAAGGTAAACGGCAAGCTTATCCCCAGGGAGGAGTACAACAGCACATATATATATAATAAGGATGATGTTCAGATGTTGTATCTGATGAGCGGAGGTTGATAAAAATTATGTAGGTTTGCTCCGGAATGATAAAACTGAAGTTAATAGATAAAATCCCCCCGGCATTCAGGAATAAATATTTCCTGACTGTTGTAATTTTTATTATCTGGATCACTCTTTTTGACTCAAACAATCTGGTATCCAGATATAAATCATTAAGAGAACTTCACAAGCTGCAAAGGGACAAGGAGTATTTTACAAACAGGATTGAAACAGACAGGAAGAAACTTCATGAACTGAAGACTGACAATAAGAACCTCGAGAAATTTGCCCGGGAACAGTACCGCATGAAGAAGCCTGATGAAGATCTTTACATAATAATGTCACCTTCGGAAGACAGGAAAAACAACAGGAGAAACCGTTAACTCTTCCTTTCCAACGCCCTGTATATCTCAAGCAGATCAGAAGCAGAATCTGAATCTGCATCCATTCCAAGCCTTTTGAGCAGGGAAGCAGCAGCCTTGTTAACAGGAATTTTCGGATATTGGCCAGGATGAACAGAATTCAGGTAGCGGACAATTCTGAACATATTAAACCATACGAAAAACCTTTTTCTGAAAGAAAACAGGCCTGAAGTATTTTGTTGAATCTCAGTCAGCTTATCGAGCCATTCCGACTCTGAAACAAAGGTACGGATGCTTTCAGGCAGGGAATTATAAAACTCTCCTGCCCCTGTATGTGAATTAAATATTTTATCAAGACCTGAAAAGAGAATCCTGAGGTCATCAAAAGCCAGAATATTGTACGTAAAATACTCTGTGTCTGAATCTTCCTGCATTTTACCCATAGCGGCTCCGGTACCAAAAGGTACTCTGAAGGATGTCCTTGGTGAAGGATAAACTGCAGTGGAATTCAGGCTGAAATAGTTACCGGAATCGACAAGTTTCTGTATAAAATAAAAATCCTCTCCTGCCTGTTTCCTGTTCATCCCTCCGGCAGCGACGTATTCGGATGCCCTTACTGCCATTGATGAGCCAACAGTATGAAATGCCCACGGAAATCCTGCATATTTCTGAGCCTGAAGCAGGTATCTCAGGTGCAATTCATATAATGCTATATTCCGGTAAACCCGCTTATCATATTCCCTTCCCGCCACCTCATGTTCAAAATAAATTGAGCAGGCCATTTTCCTGTTATCACGGTAAAACTCCTTATAAAGCGACGTGAAATAGTTCTCTCTGACAGTGCAATCAGCATCAAGGTTAACTATCAATCCCTCAGACTGTTCAATTGAATTAAATCTCCTTGCTGCTTCGTCCATTCCGGTCTTTCTTGCCAGCCCCACGCCCCAGCCCGGAACTGCACCCGGCTGTACATAACAAGAAAAAAGCCGGAACCAGCAACTTCTGTTTTCTGATTTCCAGCTTTCTATTTCTGTAAGTGTCTTACTGTTCTGCAGTATGTTTTCTTCTGCAGCATTTTCAGGTGCATTCACAATTACATGCACCTCAACAATGCATTCAGGCTTATGTGCAGCCTGCAGTGAATTGAACAGTTTTGTTATCTGAGTCTCGGCGTAAGACGGGACAATAACAATAATCCTGGTATTTTGATCAGGAGCCTCATCTATCAGTTGCGGGAAAAGGGCCCGTTTTTCAATATAGGCTGAGGCGAAGCTCATGCCCTATTTCTTCTCAGTCTGATATTTTTTGTTCAGAGCCTCAAGCACTTTCTGTGTTATGTCGAGTGTTGAATCGCTGTAGAGCACAACACTGCCGAAGCTTTTTCCAAAGATATACTGATAGTTATACTCAGACTTGTTCTCTTCAAGGAAAGTTGTTATGTAGTCTATTACCTGGCGGTTCATTACCTGTTCTTCCTCAATAAGGTTGCCCTGAAGCTGATCCCTTAGGGTTACAAGTTCCTGCTGTTGCTGAACAAGAGCCTGCTCCATTTCTGCAGCTGTTGCACGTGTAACAAGTCCTTTCTGAACCTTTTCCTGGTAATCTCTTGCACCTCTTTCATACTGACTTCCCTTTGAGGTAAGTTCAGCTTCAGCTTTTTTCTGCTTATCCATAAGCTCATTCCTGCGATCTGTGAACATATCGAACTTGTAAATTATTGAGTCAATATTTACATAGGCTATGCCTCCTGCAGGTACTGATGAGCCGGTTTCAGACTGGCTGCATTTCTTATTTCCGGTAAAGTGTAAAAGGTAAAGGCCTGCAATGGCCAGAAAAATTACAACATACAGAATTACAGATAATTTCTTCATTGCGGATTTTAATTTTAATATACTAGTAAGGCGCAAATATAAACAAATAAATAAATGGGGCCACTCGGGAAATGTTATTTTAAGGCGAAAGGGCGGAAGGGCGAAAGGACGTAAAGGCAGAAGGAAGGAAGGGCTGATAAAACCAGATATCAGAATTCAGGACATGGAATGGCTCTTATCCTTTTCCGCTGCTGCCCGAGAGAGAGATTATTGAATTCATATATAATTGCAAGCTCATGGGCGCCGCCTGTGGAGCTGATAAGATTAGATATTGTAAAGTCGTAACTGTAACCAATGTGAATATTGCTTGTTTTTATTCCCACAAGACCTATAATTGCATCACCAGCCTGGGATGTCACAAGAGGAATACCACGGTACCACAGACCGAAGATGAGTGGATCCTTATAATAGTACAATCCTACATCAGTCTGGTAATATTTGGCCTGTTTCTGGAAGTTCATGGCAACTGACATTACTTCCTGCAACTTTTGCCTGAGGCGTGTATGCTTAATAATCTGCATGCCGCCGAAAATGTTCACTTTTATCGGAATAGTGGCATCATTGCCGTAGAACGATGTTTTAGGAACAAGGAGGTGATCAACCGTAATTCCTCCCCAGGTTCTGTCATTATAGGCCATTACCGAAGTGGCAAAATCAACATCCGCAACATTATCAAAAGGAGGTGGTGTAATTGAAGGCGTAGTACCTGTTCCTGTTATCTGGCTGTTAAAGACCAGTTTGCCTATATCGAGACCAAGGTAATAGAATTTAAAATTAACTCCAGGCCTTATATGCCATTCCTTGTTAATATTGAAATCGTATGAATACAGAAGGCCTATATTTGTTGTACTCAGGTTTCCCGATCCTGCCACATCATAAGTAGCCAGGACTCCGATACCTGAGTTGAATGCCGGCATTGCCTTGTCAAATGATATGCTGTATGTGTTAAATACCCCTGGAATAGATGGCCACTGATTTCTGTAGTTCACGGAGAAACGGTATTCCTCTGTTGCACCGGTAAATGATGGAGCAAGATATAGAGAATTTGCATAGAACTGGGAGAAAGTCGGATCCTGGCCTGAACATTCCAAATAGAAACCACCCAATAATATCAGATATATTATCCTCCTGCCCAACGCTACACTCTTCTGGTAAGTATTTACGAAAATAGCGATTTGAAATTTAAAAACGGTAACAATTTACCAAAATTATTGCTTCCCCCGTTTCAGAAGGTCGATAATTCAACTAATGGCGACTAATCTGGGATGAACCGCCTGTATTTTTTGATAAACACCTTGTCAATTTTCATTATGCCGGAATTAGCATAATCAGTATTTCAGAAGGGTTACATCACCCATCATTGTGAAAGGCTGACCATTGCGGTATTTACCCCTGACTTTCCATATATAAACGCCTGAATTGCTCAGCTGGCCGTTAAAATATCCATCCCACCCAATGTTTACATCATTGCTCTCAAATATAAGAATGCCCATTTTACTGAATATCTTCAGCTGATATTCCTCAACACCTAAAAAGTTTGGATGGAATACCTGAGCAGACTCATCGCTTTTCTTTGTATAGTAACCTCCTGATGGTCCATCAGGATTCGGGATGAAAGCATTTGGGAAATCAATGAAATATTTTGAGCCTGCAAAGGCGTTCATAACAACAATCGAATCAGTGCAGCCATATTCATTAATCGCCACAAGACTGACATTATATGAGTCGTACTTATCATACCTGTGAAGGGGTTCAAATACTTCAGAACTCTCACCGTCGCCAAAAGTCCAGAGATATCTTACTGCATCAGCCGAATAATTGATAAATCTGATTTCATCATCGGGTATTGCGGGTTTTGCAGGATGTATCTCAAACCTGGCTGAAGGAACAGGATAAGCTTTAATTGTTGTTGTTGCTGTTCCTACAAGTTTCCCGTTTGAAAATGCCTCCATTATAACCTTGTACTCTCCGTCAACATCATAAATCCATTCAACCTTATTGCCTGTAGCCGTTCCTCCGTCACCAAAACTCCACTTGCACGAATCAGCTGAATTTGAAGCATTTATGAATCCAACCTTCAATGGGACACAACCATCACTCACCGAGGTTACAATCCTGCTCATGCCATTTATATCAGCAGCAAGCTTACCTGAAGGAACTGTTTCTGCCTTGATAAACTCATTTGCAGAAACCCTCGCTGTAACTGTTGTTTTATCGGGCTGAGGCTTGTCGCTAATCCTTCTGTCGACAGGTTTTGATCCGGCTTGTTTATCGCTGCCCTTTACCATTTTCCTTCTTTCAGGCTGAACTGCGAGAACTGAGGGCTGCTGTTCAGTGATTTCAGCGGCTGCAGCTTTTTCAGTTACAGGTGAAGATGCCTGTATCCGGATATTATTATCATGCTGCACAGTGACCAGCTCTTTATCAGATAACAGTAAAACAGCAGCAGTAATCCCTGCTGCAACCAGCCCTCCAAGATAATATATATTGAAGCTGCCGGGATTAAAAGACAGGAATTCCCTGCGTGCGAGCTTTCTCATCAGCTTTACATTTACTGAAGGATCAGGAAGCACTTCAGCGTTATCAAACGTCTTCCTGAACAACTCACTTAATTCCATATCATCCTTTTCGAAATCCACCTGTTAATAATTATCTAGTGTTATCTCCTTCACCATAATTTCTTTTAATTCTGCGGAGTTTTTCAAGCTTATCGCGGATCACCGCTTTTGCCCTGCTGTACTGGGATTTTGATGTATTTGTATCAATATCAAGCATATCTGCAATTTCCTTATGCTTGTAACCCTCAACAGCATACAGGTTAAAAACCATTCTGTACCCCGGAGGCAGCTCATTAAGCACCCTGTAAAGCTCATCGGAGGTAAAATAATCCTCTTCAAAGCTGACAGTTCCTGTTTCAACCGTGACATAATCATCAATATCGATATGATACCTGTGTTTCAGGTTTTTATGATAATGAGTTATTGCCGTGTTGACAGCCACTCTCCTGAGCCAGCCTGTAAAAGAACCTGTTCCGCAATACTCCTTAATATTAAAGTATATCTTCAAAAAACTCTCCTGCAAAATATCTTCAGCCTCAGCCTTGTCAATTGAGTATCTCAGGCAAACACCAAGCAGATAACGCGAGTACTTTTCATAAAGCAGCTGCTGTGATCTCCTGTCATGCCTGACACATCCTTCAATTATTTGCTGCTCACTCATCATATACTGAGGATACTTTTATGACTTTCAGGCAAAAAAAATGGTTGCATTGGCTGAAAAATTTCTTTAAAATAAAATATAAAAATGCTCTTTTTTATTGTCATTCACTGACAAAGGTCATTAAAAAATGAAGCATGAAAGTCTTATTTAGCACTGTAATTTTTAATATAACCACAATCTCTTAAAATATGTTCAACAGATTTATCGCTTCAATATTGCCGTATTTCCCGAAAAAATTCGTCTGGATTTTCTCAAAGTCGTATGTTTCGGGTGAAACAATTGAAGATGCAATGCGCGTCTCCAGGGATCTTAACAGCAGGAATATAATGGTAACCCTTGATGTTCTTGGGGAATTTATAAGCAGTCTTGATGAGGCAGAGAAAAACAAGAAAGAATATCTTGAACTTATTGATATTACAGATAAAAGTAATATCAAGGGTAATTTTTCCCTTAAACCAACAAGTTTTGGCCTTCTGATTGACAAAGAAGCATGCTACAGGCACATCCGCGAGATTGTTCTTAAAGCTGCATCGCACAATAGCTTTATACGTATTGACATGGAAGATTCGCCATGCACCGACATGGAGATTGAACTGTACAGGCGACTAAAGGCAGAATTTCCGGCTAACGGAGGTCTTGTCATACAGGCTTATCTTAAAAGAACTTATAAAGATATAGAAGGCCTGCTTGATATTCATTCAGCTGAACATCCTCTTAATTTCAGGCTGTGCAAAGGCATCTATGTTGAACCTGAAGCAATCTCATACAAACAGCATGATGAGATAAACACCCATTATCTTGAGGATCTTGAGTTTATGCTTAAAAATAAAATCTATGTTGGCATTGCAACACATGATAAGTATCTTATTGACAAGGCTTACGGTCTTATTGAAAAATATAAGGTTCCGGACAATTTGTACGAATTCCAGATGCTTTACGGAGTAACACCAAAGCTCCGGGACAAGGTTGTTTCTGACGGCCACAGGATGAGAATATATGTTCCTTTCGGACAACAGTGGTTCGGATATTGTACAAGAAGGCTTA
This sequence comes from uncultured Rikenellaceae bacterium, assembly GCA_964516485.1. GTDB lineage: Bacteria > Bacteroidota > Bacteroidia > Bacteroidales > VadinHA17 > LD21. The sequence continues at coordinate 28,819 of CAZEYY010000021.1, read as the reverse complement.
AGGAAAATCCCAAGGTGGCAAGCGACATAATGAAGGCTATTTTTTACAAAGGATAGTAAGATTACTGATCACTGATTACTGGTTCCACCAAGCCTCATTCCTTCCTTCGGTTTCTTTCAAGGTAGATCCTGTGAATTTCATCCACCTCTGAAGGAGTAAGTTGTGACTTCATGGGAGAAGGCTTCTCAGGTAAACCCTTGATCAGAAGCCATGCAGCCGGCACAACTATGAAAGGATTAAGCCCGGCTATCTGATCAGAAGGAATCCCACCCCTTTCAAATGCCATAACTTTCTGCTTCTGGCTTAAAACCGCGTAGTTATCTGCAGGGTCCCCAAGCTGCATTTGTGAATTCCTCCCCTGGTAAGCTGATACTGCAACATTACTCCTTGCATTATCCATGATTCCGTGTTCACGAGGAGGCGCATTCATAATCTCCGATCTAAGATCATGCCTCCTTGGCAAAATAATGACTTCACCTATCTCCACGGTATCTGTATGAAGAAAGATCCCGGCATTGAACTCAGAGCCCCTCAGTGTGTCGCTAACAATGAAAATAAAAGATTTATAACCAAGACTGTTGAATACAACAGTATCCTCCCTGCTGACATAAAAAACAAATGAGCCCTCTTCGTTGCTGACTGCAGCAAGGTTATTGTTTATGAAAATCTGCGAATTGGGTACAGGTGAAAGGCTTGATGCATCCTGTATAAGTCCGCGGAAAAGTATCCCCTGAGATTTATTAATATTCACCTGGGCAGATAAAATTCCGCCGGAAACAATAAGTGAAGAAAACAATAACAAGTAACGCCACACCCCGCAAGATATTAGAATTACAACTTCAATATCAGCTCATTAATTGCCCTTTTGGGCACATGATGTGTACCAGAGGAATCTCTCCAGTATTTAATGTCTCCGTTCTTTAGGTCCTCAACAATAACCTTCTCAACCGGTTTGCCAAGTGCCAGAACTATAAGTATCTCATATTGGTCAGGGATGCCCAAAACATCCCTCAGTTCATCATGTTTGACTGAAGATATCATGCAACCTCCCAGACCCGCTTCAGTAGCACCGAGCATAATGCTCTGTGCAGCTATTCCATGGTCGATGCCGAAAGATTCCGTAACCGATTTGTCACCAACAATAATAACATAAGCTGAAGGACGTTCCCCTTTGTCAGGGCCGGGCCATGTTGTAAGATAGCCGGCCCAGGCAAGTGTTGGGAAAATTTTCTCGCATTTTTCCTTGGTATTGGCCAGGATATATTTCAGCGGCTGCCTGTTAGCTCCTGAAGCTGAAAGCCTTGCGAGATTAATGAGATCCTCGAGTGTTTTTTGTTCAACCTTGTAATCTTCTTCAAAACGACGGTATGACCTGGTCTTGTTTACAAGTTCCCTTATTCCCATAATAAAAAATATTAGTATCTGGCTGCTACTTTTTCCCAGTCAAGTATTTCCCAGAATGATTTGATGTAATCAGGCCTTTTGTTTCTGTAATCGATGTAATAAGCGTGTTCCCAGACATCACATGTCAGAATAGGCTTAAGTCCTTTTTTAAGGGGATTGCCTGCGTTTGATTCCTGGACTATCTGAAGTGTTCCGTCATCTTTTTTAACAAGCCAGGCCCAACCGGCTCCAAAGAGAGTTGCGGCAGCCTTGTTGAACTGATCCCTGAAAGCGTCGAAGGAACCGAATGATGCTTTAATGGCTTCAGCAAGAACACCTGCAGGAACTTTCCTTGCATCTTTTGAGAAGGTCTCAAAATAAAAAGTATGGTTCCACACCTGTGCGGCATTATTGAAAATACCTCCATCTGCTTTCTTTATAATAGTCTCAAGATCAGCTTTTTCAAACTCAGTACCCGGTATCAGGTTATTAAGATTCGTGACGTAGGTCTGATGATGTTTTCCATAATGATAATCAAGAGTTTCTTCACTTATGTAAGGAACAAGTGAATCCATCCTGTACGGTAATTTTGGAAGTTCAAATGCCATAATAGTAAAATTTTAAAATGTTAGTACTACAGAATCTAACAATGCTTCAATACTAATGTTCAAATTTACTACTTTCTGCAATAACAACCATATCATTTCTGGTCCAGAAAAATAGTATCAGGAACCGGAGGAATGACCTTCCTTTCCGAAGCATATTCAAGAAGTTTCCTGACAGCTTCCCTTCCCCTGCTGCCAAGTGACAGTGTGAAATCATTAACATACAGCTCTATATGCTTTCTCATAACCTCCCGGTCCATCTCTCTTGCATTTTCCGAAACAAATTCTGAAGGAGTACTTGCAGAATTCATGGCATATTCAATGCTTCGCCTTAAAATCCTGTTAACCTTCCCCGAAATATCTTCAGGAATGTTCCTTCCGATAACTATTGTCCCGAGGGGTATTGCAAGACCTGTAAGCTTTTCCCAGTATTCGCCCATGTCGGCGATTTTATAGAGACCTTTCTCCATGTATGTGAAACGTGTTTCATGGATAATAAGTCCGGCATCAACTTCCCCTTTTAAAACTGCATCAACAATATCTGAAAACAGGTATTCCTTTTTATTTACCGCCTCTGGCCAGGCAATACTGAACAAGAGGTTTGCCGTTGTAAATTTCCCGGGTATCGCAATCTTCATTGACGGAACAGAACTTTCATCAGCCTTCTGCCTGCTCACAAGAAGGGGGCCATTCCCAAAGCCAAGAGCACTTCCTGAATCAAGTATCAGATATTTCGGAGCAGCATAGGCATAGGCATGAAAACTGAGCTTTGTAATATCAACCTCACCTGACATTGCCCTCCTGTTCAATTCCTCAACATCGGCAAGGAAATAATCGAATGACAGGCCCTCAGTATCAATAAGGCCATGTACCATGGCATCAAAAATGAAAGTATCATTTGGGCATGGAGAGAAGCCCAGCTTAAGTTTCATAGTGTATTAAGTTGTTTTAGCAAGAGTTCAAGTTTAACTGAAAGATTATCAAGTGCCAGAGGAATGTTCCATTTGCTCTTATCCCTTTTTTCCACCATGTTTGAAACAGCCCTGACGGCTATAAATGGCAGTTGTTCCATTTTGCATACATAGAAAAAGCCTGCACCTTCCATTGTCTCAATGTCGGGTGAATACTTCCGGAAAAGCCTGTCTCTTGTTGATTCTGAACCTGTTGCAGCATTCACTGTTATAGCATTAACGGACCTGATCAGATTGCCGGCCTTCGATATTATATTTTCAGGCGCTTTTAACCTACTGTTTTCAAAGGGGAAAGCATCTGGCACTGCAAGTCCTGCTTCAAACAGAGTGAAAAACTCATTCCCGTCTTCAATGCCGCAATCAGCGAAGCAATCTGTTACAGGCATCACAACGCTTCCGGGAGGGAGATCATGTCTGAAACTTCCCGCAATTCCACCATTTATTGCAACATCAGGCTTATCATGAACTGCAAGGTAATTCATTAACGACCAGACTGTTGACACAGCACCTACATTGCCTAAAAGTAAACTGATCTCAACATTACCGGCATGAAACTTACCTGATGAAGCATCATAGACAGTTGCTTTTCTGAGAGCTTCCGCTTCAGCTGAAGTTGATGTGACATAAAGAGCCTTCAACGCCATGTCTTCCGGTCTTAAACAGAATTAATCGTCTAAATATATTGCTTTTACGGATGAAAAAGATCAAAATTAATGGTTATTATTGCATTATAAATAATATGGCAGCATGATATATCTCACACGCAGGGAAAGATTCTGTGCTGCGCACAGGATGTTCAGGGAGGACTGGACTGACGAGCAGAATCAGAAAGTATTCGGAAAATGTTCAAATCCCAACTGGCACGGCCATAATTATGAACTCTGGGTTACAGTTAAGGGAGAACCTTCTAGTGAACTCGGATTTGTTATAAATATTAACGTTATAAAACAGATCATCCAGGAAAGGATAATTAATAAGATTGATCATAAGAACATAAATATTGATGTTGACTTCATGCAGGGAAAGATTGCAACGACTGAAAATCTGGCAGTGGCTATATGGAATGAGTTAAGACCTTTCATTGAAAAGGAAGGGGCCTGGCTTCACTGTGTCAAAATTGCTGAAACTGAAAACAATACAATAGAATATTATGGATAAGACAATTGAAAAAATAAATGACGGGGCAGGTATTGTTGCCAACGGATACAACAAAATTGAGACCTGGAATGCTGCAAACGTTGAAGAGATGGCTACTCTGTACAGGCGTATCCTTGAACTTATCGGCGAAGATCCTGAAAGGGAAGGACTGCTGAGAACTCCCCAGAGGGTTGCAAAAGCAATGAACTTCCTTACTGCCGGGTACAATATGAATGCAGAGGAGATACTCAAATCTGCAATGTTCAAGGAAGAATACAGGCAGATGGTTATTGTCAAGGATATCGACATTTACTCAATGTGTGAACATCATATGCTGCCCTTTTTCGGCAAAGCTCATGTGGCATATATCCCCGACGGTTATATAACAGGACTCAGTAAGATTGCAAGGGTTGTTGAGGCTTACTCCAGAAGACTTCAGGTTCAGGAAAGACTGACAACGCAAATACGTAACTGCATTCAGGATACCCTTAAGCCGCTTGGAGTTGCCGTTGTAATTGAAGCACAGCACATGTGCATGCAGATCAGGGGAGTACAGAAACAAAACTCGGTTACAACAACCTCTGCATTTACCGGTATTTTCCTGCAACACCTGAATACACGTGAGGAATTTGTACACCTGATAGGTACAAGGCTCCATTGATAATTTCTCTGTTTTTAACATCTTTGTAAATCAAAATTCATAATAATTAAAGTATGAAAGCTTATGTTTTTCCCGGTCAGGGAGCTCAGTTCGTGGGGATGGGAAGAGATCTGTATGAGAAATCGGCAGTTGCCACTGACATGTTTGAACTGGCAAATGAAATACTCGAATTCAGTATAACTAACCTTATGTTTTCAGGAACAGAAGAGGATCTGAAACAGACCAAAGTAACACAGCCTGCAATTTTCCTACACTCAACAATTCTTGCCGCCGTGCTGGGCGATTCCTTCAAACCCGAAATGGTTGCAGGACATTCACTGGGAGAATTTTCAGCTCTTGTTGCAAACAGGACTCTTCTTTTTGAAGATGGTCTCAGGCTTGTTGCAAAAAGGGCTCTTGCAATGCAGAAAGCCTGTGAACTTGCACCTTCAACAATGGCTGCCATTCTCGGACTTGATGACAAAATAGTTGAGGATGTGTGTGCAGAAATTCCAGAAGTTGTGGTTCCTGCAAATTACAACAGCCCGGGGCAGATCGTAATTTCAGGTTCAAACGAAGGAATTGACAAGGCAATTGACCTGCTTAAAGCCAAAGGTGCAAAGAGAGCACTTAAGCTTGCTGTAAGCGGCGCCTTCCATTCTCCGCTCATGGAACCTGCCAGAATGGAACTTGAAGAAGCTATAAACAGCACTGTCTTCAACAAACCAATATGCCCTGTATATCAGAATGTTAACGCCTCTCCATGTTCCGACCCTGATACAATAAAGGATAACCTGGTACGACAACTTACTTCGCCTGTTAAATGGACCCAGACAGTACTTAATATGATTGCGGGTGGTGCCACTTCGTTTACAGAAGTTGGTCCGGGAAATGTTCTTCAGGGACTAATTAAAAAGGTCAATAAGGATATTCACACCGAATCAGCAATAGGCTGATATACAGGAGTTTTATTTTTATTCAACTCTAGTCACTCCAGGCACTTTAGGCACTCTAGTCACTTTTGTCACTTCTCCCCTGGCTTCATTATAACTCCCTTGTGCTTTCTGCCATCTATCATTATATCAAGGGGATTAGAGAACCTTATGTGTCTGATATGTTCGTTTTCATAAACTGCCTCAAGGCTGTTAAGGAAATCCACATCATAAAATCCCTCCTTTATATATGGATTTATTGTGAAATATCCGACACGGAATGATGTAAGATTCTGAAAGAAATGTGTCCCCTGACTGGGATCTATCCTGTAGTTTTTAAGTCCTGATTCAATTATAATCCGTGCAGCAGAAATCTGCGGCCAGATGACAGGTATACCAAGCCAGGGATCAGATGAACCCCAGCGGCCCGGACCTATGAGTACATAACCTGATGACTGCCTGACAAAGTTTGCATTCAGATTCTCAATCTCAATGGCAAGGTTTTTATTATTGGCTGCATTAAAGGATTCGGGCCTGACATAGACCAGATCACAAATCCCCTTAAAAGTTCCGTTACCAAGGGCTGAATCAGAATATACTATCGTATTTTCAGGTCTTATGTGGGTGAGGTTGATGTTGACTGTTTCCTCTGTATGAACTATTGGCCTGATCTGAAGAAAACTGAACACCTTTGGAGTACCGGGAGGTGTCTCAAGATTTGCTGCAAATTCAATTTCAACGGGGTTATTCATCTCCTTCTGACCAAGGTCGAGCAGGGTGCTTATTATTTCAGCAACAGGAAATGCCTTGTGCTGCAGTACATTTGCAAATGAAATTACTCTTTTACCCGGATGACTTATCCCGTCCCTGAGAATATGGTTAACCCTGTCGTAGGTTGAGCCAACATATTTCATCGCACCGTCATTGTTTGCATCTTTGATGTCGATCTTAAGGATGTTAACACCATCGTCGGTAGAAGGAACAAAGCTACCTGCATTCAGGTCGAGGGCGCAGAATACCTTCTGTGTATCCCTGAGGGCAGTCTCGGGTGAAGAAAGCTGAAGTATTTTTTTTGGGTAGCGTGGTGAAAACCTGAGAGACATACCTCCCTCAACAATAAGTTTTCCAAGTCCGAAAGCCATGTTCACAATACCATCACCTGCCTTTTCCGAACCTATAGGGTAATAATTTATTGACCTGGCCACGCCTGACAGAGTAGGATAGAAAATATCTCCATGACGGGTACCGCATACCTCCTGAAGTATTATGCCCATCTTCTCCTCATCAATTACGTTTGCAGTTGCCGTCATATAGGCTTTGCTGCTTTTATAATAGACTGATGCATATACCTCCTTTATTGCATCTGACAGCATCTTGACCATAAGCTTGTTATCAGCGATCCTCGGGATCATGTAGGTAGAATATATGCCGGCAAATGGCTGATAATGTGAATCTTCCAGCTTGCTTGAGGAGCGCACTGCAATAGGTACATTCTTTGAGACCGAAAGAAAAGCATAGAAATCCTGAAGTACATGTCCAGGTAATTCAGCATTTATGAACTTATCAAGGATCTCACTGTCGGTAAGATCGGAAAGAGCAACAGAATACAGGTTATTCTGTTCCATAAACTCATCAAAAATATCAGTGCTCAATACCACAGTCCTGGGTATTGTGATAATAACATCGGGGAAAAGATTGAAGAGCTTGTTATTTTTTATTATCCTGTTTATGAATGCCAGTCCTCTTGCCTTTCCTCCTATTGATCCTTCGCCGATACGTGAGAAGATCTGATATTCATCAAAGCTTGCCTTGTCGAATTTCGCAATCACTCCCCTCCCCTTGCCGAGCCGGAAACTTGAAATTGCAACATACAGGAATCTGCGCATCTCATCTTTAGAGGCAAAATCTTCCTTCCTGATGTATTTGAACATCTGTGCAACAGGGAAGAAAGCACGTGCATTCAGCCATTTCGAGAAATGATTCCTTGATGCATGATACTCAAGTGAATTATCAGGTATCGTAAGCAATTTCTGCTGAAGACTCTGGAGGTCGGTTGCAATAGCTATCGGTTCCATTGTATCAGGGTTTCTGAAGACAAAAGGTCCGAAAGCAAGGTTCTGAATTATGAAGTTTCGCAGCTCAAGAGAAAGTGATTTGGAATATTTATTAATAAAGCCTGCGCCCATTTCCTCGGCAATTTTCTTGTGTGAAAGGCTGGAAGACTGGAGCAGGAAAGGCACCTTGTCGTCATCAGCCATAACAACTTTACAGAGCTCAATGCCGGCATTCTCATCCTGAATACCATCGCGCTTGTAGCTTATATCAGAAATAACTCCGAGGACATTGTATTTATATTTATAGTAGAGGTCGAGTGCATCATTGAAATTGTTTGCAAGCAGGATTTTCGGACGGCCCCGCATCTTCAGCATCCGCTGGTGTTCATTCAGGGCTTCTCTCTGAAAATCAAGCGATTGCATCAGAACAATTTTATAGATATTAGGCAGGTACAGGGATATGTACCGGATTGAATTCTCAACAAGGATAATTGCCTGAACACCAATATTCTCAATATCGTGATCGGCATTCATTTTATCCTCTATCAGCTTAATAATGGCAAGGATAAGAGAAGCATCCCCAAGCCAGCAGAATACATAATCGATAGCGCTGAGATCCTCACCTTCAAGCCTCAGTGATACTTCACGGGAGAAATATGTTAGCACAACAATAGGAATGCTTGCATGCTTTTCCTTTATTCTTTTAGCCAGGCCAAATACATCTGTTCCCTTAAGGCTGAGCATCGATATAACAAGGTCGACGTTTCCTTCACCAAGTATTTTGAATGCATCTTCCTCATTATCAGTCTGAACAAAGGTAGGCGGGTAGCGCAGGTTAAGCGATGCATATTCATTGAATATCTGCTCATCAATCCTTCCATCTTCCTCAAGCATGTAATTGTCATAATTGCTGCAGATCACAAGTACCCGATGGATCCTTTTCTGCATGAGCAGATCGAACGAGGTGTCGGTAAAATCGTATTTCTGGATATCAAGTATACCGTCAATGAATGTCATATATCGGCTTTATTTATTTTCTGAAATAACTGCCATTCCTTTTCTTCCGTCCATCCTGATTATCAATGGCTTCTCAAACCTGACATGTCTGAAAAACCTTCCCTTTTCAATAAGTTGTTGCCTGGCAGGTTTTTCCCAGTATATCTTACCGCCATGGATCTCCTCATCGACTGAAAAATACCCGACATTCATTGAAGTAACATTGTGGAAAAAGTGTGATCCGAGGGATGCATCAACATGAAAGCCGGGAAGTCCGCATTCAACAATTACCCTGGCATTTGAAATCTGGGGCCAGTCTACAGGCACTCCGATAAATCTGTCACGGGTACCCCAGCGGCCAGGGCCTGCAAGTACATACTGCCGTTTTTCAGCCAGCATTTTCCGGTTTATACTCTCGATTTCTGCTGCCATTTCTGTTGTAAGCGTATTATCGAAATCAGCAGGTTCAATATAAACAAAATCAGTAATATTATCTATCAGCCCGTTACCCATGCTTTTCTTAGATATAAGCACAGTTTTGTCATCATCGATTGTCGACGGGTCAATTGAGTAACCGGCATAGCTTCCTACAAGTGGTTTTATCTGAAGAAGGTAAAATGAGGCATTGCCTCCGGAATCCTTTGTCAGATCAATTGCAAATTCAATCTCCACAGGTGTTCCGAATGCTTCTGTAACAACATCAAGTACTGTGCGGAGCGTGGAAGCCAGAGGTATATATTCGTACTTAAGTATATCTGCAAAATTTATTACACGTGGTCCCGGAGCGTCAAGTCCTGGTGTAATCGTATCATTGTCAGCATTCATGACTGAGGCAGAATGGATAATTGTTCCATGCTTTTCAGCTGCTGAAATCTCCAGTGATACAAGTCCGGCTATCTCACCATCAAGAAGATTCAGCTTTCTTTCTGACATGTCGACTGCATAAAAATGCACCTGCGAATTCCTGTAGAGATCCTTATGTGATATAATGTCAATTGCAGGATATGCAGGCGAAAACCTGTACGATCTTTCACCTTCCATAACATACTGGCCCAGCCCCACTGCCACGACGGCAAAACCATCTTCTGGCACCATGTGAGCAACAGGGTAGAAGTTGAATGACTGTGCAGTTCCGCTGACATGCGGATAGAAGGCATCCTCGTACCTGTTACCCACGACCTCCTGGATAATTACGGCCATCTTTTCCTGCTCAATTTTGTAATTTATTGCATTGAAATAAGTCCGTGAATTGTCGGAATATATTGAAGAAAAAACAAGCTTTATGGCATCTGACAGCTGCTTCATCCTGATTTCAGGATCTTCATTATTATTAGGAAGCAGGTATGTTGCAAAGATGCCGGAGAATGGCTGGCTCATTGAATCTTCATAGAGGCTTGAGGAGCGTACTGCAACAGGTTTTTTTATCATTCTCAGCAGTATCCTGAGCTTTTTTTCAAGTGTATAGCTCAGGCTTCCGTTGAGAAAACATTTCTGAAGCTTCAGAAAATCAGTTTCATTCTTAACCTGATCCCACAGCCTGTTGCGTTCCATGAACATGTCAAACTCGTCTGTTCCGATTATTGCAGTTACAGGGCTTTTAATATTGATCCCGGGCAGCAGCCTGCCGAGGTCGAAACTGTAAATCAGGGCATTTACAAAAGCAAGGCTCCTTCCCTTTCCTCCCATTGAACCACCAATGAGACTGACAACATTTGTTTCATCAGGAACTGAAGATTCCTCAAAGTTTATTACCCTGCCGGCATTCATTTCCTTCTTTCGCTGCCATATCAGGCCTATCAGAAATTCCCTGAATTCACCAACGCTTGCAAAATCACCGGCTTTCAGCGGATTAATATCCCTGGCGATTCTTGCTTCCCCCCGAGCCATGAGCCATTGCGAGAAGTTATTTCGTGAAGCATGATACACAAGTGATTCATCGGGGACTGTCTGAAGGAGCATCTCAAACTCCTTCATAGTTTTGGCCACAGCAATCTGACGACCTTTGCTGTCGCGGTAAATGAAAGGACCGAAACCCAGATAATAATTAATAAAGGTCTTGAGGTCCTGAAGCAGGCTTTGTGAATTTTTATTTATGAAAGTTGCCTTAAGGGAATAAGCATATTTTGCATTCTCCGTATCGGATGACTGGAGTATCAGAGGCAGGCCGGGATTCTCGTCCCTCACGAGCCTGAGAAAATCCACTCCGGCAGTTTCATTCATTTCACCCTTCGTTGGGAACCTGACATCAGAAATCACACAAAGAAGGCTGTCACGGTATTTTTTATAACACTTAATTGCTTCTTCAAAATCGGAAACGAGCATTATTTTAGGACGCGCCCTCAGTTTCAGCATCTTAAACAATTCGTCATCCGATTCATCATCAACAAGATTCCTTGTTTGTTCCATAACAAGGTTGTAAACAAGCGGAAGGTAGGTGGAATAATAGTCCGCCGAATCTTCAACAATCAGTATCAGTCTTGTCAGTCCCTTCTGAGTGTCATTGTCAATATTCACCCTGTCTTCAAGCAGCTTGACCATTGAAAACAGAATACGGGTTTCACCGGTCCAGACAAAATAATTATCAAAGGGCACGCCAAGTGCTTTCTGTTTACGAATGAACGGAACATCCTTTGTATTTCCAAGCAGCAGATAAACAGGAATATAGGGGTATTTGAATTTTATTCTCCTGCACAGTTCCACAGGAGTGTCGCGGTCAACGCCGACCATAATTATGATCATATCGTGATACCTTGATGACAGGCGCATAAAGGCATCTTCTTCACTTGAAACGCCAGTCACCCTGGGAATTGAGGTAATATTTCCCTTGAAATAATCACCCAGAATATGTTCGGCAAAACGGCCTTCACCCTCAATTGAATAAGCGTCATACAGGTTGGCAATAAGCAGTATCTCCTTTACCCTGAAAGGCATAAGATCATGAAATACATCTCTTTCAGCATTGTGCCTGTTAAGAAATTTCTGCAGGAGTTGTTTGCTTGAAAGATCTCTCTGAATATCAGGTTCTGAGCCGGCAGTGCGGGAAAGCCTGATCAGTTCCTTTGCCATGAAACTGTTTATATACCCGGTTATAAGGCTGCCGATGTTCTGAATAAGGTCACGCTCTTCCCTAAGAAAGGGTCCTTCGAATTCTTCCCTGAATTCATTTGTATAATATACCTCAATGGTAAGTGATTCACCATCTATTGTGGCAAAATCCTGTGACATCCTCCAGTTTGTTTCAAAGAATCCGCTGGTTGTGAAGCTTTTCCCGGAATATGTTATTCTGGCGACAGTAAAATCGGGGTATTGCCAGGCTGGCGGCAGCAGCATTACAATCCTGCGGAGGGAGTCTTCAACAGGTTGATTTTCTTTTAAAATTGCCGCTGTCTGGTTAATGCAAGCAAGTTCCTTGAGCCTCTCCTGCTGCTCATGAAGGAGACGCTTGTATTCAGGGGCCTGATTTTTCTCTTTATTCAACATTCCATGTTGAGCCACTTGATAGCAGATCGTCCATGCATTTTATCTTTGCGTTTTCCCTGACATTTTTTATCTGCCCGTGAACAGAGGCGTCGTAGGTAATTCCTTCAACAGCCCTGATAATTCCCAGTGCAACAGGATATTCCGGATACCTCATATTTGCAAGCATATACTGAATACCGGGATTAGGCTCTGAAGCATTGTGGATCAAAAGATCCTTTACAGTTATACCATTCTCACCTATTTTCACAACTTTCAGTTTAAGTCCATCGAGAATGAGGCCTTTTTCGTTGTCTTTTCCGAAAATCATCGGCTCACCATGCTTAAGGATTATTGTTCTTTCATCCCTGACTTCCTTTCCGGTGACTTCTTCATGTATTCCATCATTGAAAATCACGCAATTCTGGAGTACTTCAATAACACTTGCTCCCTTGTGCCTTGCTGCTGCAGTATATATCTGAGTTGAAAGAGCAATATTGGCATCTATTGTTCTTGCAAAGAATTTACCTTTTGCACCTATTACAAGTTCACCAACCGAAAATGGTTCCTCAACGGTACCAAAGGGTGAAGTTTTTGTAACAAGTCCTTTTGATGAAGTAGGAGAATACTGACCTTTTGTAAGTCCGTATATTTCATTATTGAACAGAATTATATTCAGGTCGATATTTCTTCTGACTGCATGTATGAAGTGGTTTCCCCCTATTGCAAGAGCATCACCATCACCGGTTATCTGCCATACTGACAATTCAGGATTGGCAGTCTTGACACCGGAGGCAATGGCTGCTGCACGGCCGTGTATACCATGGAAACCATAAGTATCCATGTAGTATGGAAACCTTGATGAGCATCCGATACCAGAAATAAATGCTATCTGTTCCCTGGGAATGCCAAGTTCGGCAAGGGCACGCTGAACAGAACTCAGAACGGCATGGTCTCCGCAGCCAGGGCACCATCTTACTTCCTGATCACTCTTGTAATCCTTGGCGGTATATTTTAAGGTTGTCTCTTCCATGTTATTTTTCCTCCAGCAATTTTATGCATTTATCTTTAATATCACTTATTGTGAAAGGAACGCCCTGCACTTTATTTATCTGATGATATGTGAATTCCTGGTGCTTCATCCTGAGATAATCAGCAAACTGTCCGAGGTTCAGTTCGCAAACAACAATTTTCCTGAACCTGCTGAATACATCCTTAACATTTCGCGGGAGCGGATTAATATAATTGAAATTCACAAAACTCACATTATGACCTTCTGCTATCAACTCACGGAAGGCGGTTACAATAAAACCATAAGATCCTCCCCAACCGACTATCAGAAGATCGCCGGAATCTGAACCCTGAACAAGCAGGTCAGGCACTTCATTCGAAACCCTTTCTACTTTCTCAGCCCTTATCCTGACCATTTTTTCATGATTGTCAGGAAGATATGACACATTCCCCTTTGTATTTTTCTCAAGTCCTCCTATCCTGTGCTGAAGTCCGGGAACACCGGGAATTGCCCATGAACGTGCCAGTGTCTCCTCATCCCTTTTATAAGGCACAAAAGGCAGCTCTTCCGGGCTGGCATACCTTGGCTTTATCTCCCTGATATCTTTCATTGAAGGGATCTTCCATGGCTCTGTGCCATTTGCAAGATAACTGTCAGTAAGCAGCAGAACCGGTGTCATGTGTTCCAGCGCTATCCTGGCAGCTTCAAAGGCATAATCAAAACAATCAGTCGGTGTGCCTGAAGCAATAACGACAAGCGGAGATTCACCATTCCGGCCATAAAGAGCCTGGAACAGATCAGCCTGTTCAGTTTTAGTCGGTAAACCTGTTGAAGGTCCTCCTCGCTGGACATCAACAATAACAACAGGCAATTCTGTCATTACTGCAAGTCCGATGGCTTCCGACTTAAGTGCAAGGCCCGGACCTGATGTTGTTGTAATAGCCAGCCTGCCTGCAAAACTGGCTCCCAGCGCAGTACAAATACCAGCTATTTCATCCTCTGCCTGAAAACTTATTACACCAAGGTCCTTTCGTGCAGCAAGCTCCTCAAGTATTCCTGTTGCCGGAGTTATTGGATAGGAGCCAATGAACAACTTCAGACCGGCTTTCTCAGCAGCTGCTATGAAACCCCATGCAGTAGCTGTGTTTCCATTGATATTCCTGTACTTTCCCTTTGCAATAGGTGCAGGAAGAATCTTATATATTGGTGTAAGAGCCTCAATGGTTTCAGCATAGTAATAACCAGCTCTCAGTGCTACCTTATTAGCTTGTGCAATCTTTGGCTTATGGTGAAATTTCTTATCAAAAAATGCTTCTGTATAGTTTAATTTACGGTCAAAAAGCCAGTAAACCATTCCAAGTGCAAACATATTCTTTGTTCTCAGAATTGTTTTAGGATCCAGTTCGTAATCCTTCAGGGCTTCCTTTACAAGAGTTGAAATAGGTGCAGCAATTATGTTATACGACTCAAAATTCTCCTCTTTTATTGGATCTTTTATATATCCTGCTTTTTCAATATTCTTATCTGTGAAATTATCGAGATCATAAATTATTGTTCCTCCCTCCTTTACCCAGGCTGCATTTGCCTTTACAGCAGCCGGATTCATTGCTACGAGAACATCCGTAAAATCACCCGGTGTATTTATCTCGGAATGACCAAGATGGACGGTAAAGCCTGAAACCCCTCCCACTGATCCCTGTGGTGCGCGGATTTCAGCAGGGTAATCAGGAAAAGTGGAGACATCATTTCCAAACAGGGCGGCTGTATCGGAAAATAATGTTCCTGTCAGCTGCATTCCATCTCCTGAATCGCCTGAAAACCTTATGACAACTTCTTCTCTTTCTATAACGCTTGTATTCTTACCCATAATAAGCTGATTTTTTAGGTAATGGACTTATCTAAGACTTCTTACTTAGCACAAAACTAACTAATTAATATACGCAAAATGGTATTAAAAATGATCCGTATGCATGATAATGATCATGTTTTTATATTCAGCACCAGATGTCAGCTTTCTTAAGGTTGATTTCCCCCTCGAAAAACATTCTGGCAATCTTCTCAAAATAGGGAGTGTAATCTGAAATAAAAAATTTATCCTCACCTCCTCCATTTTCATTAAGCAGTTGCTTCCTGTCAAGAATATCCCTGACCATTATTGATACAATCCTCGCTGAATCAACTACTTCAACGTTAAAGTTAAAGAACTTGCTTATCTGGTTCTTTATTATAGGGTAATGAGTGCAGCCAAGGATAAGCGCCTGTATTCCGGCAAGAGTTTCATTCGACAAATATGCACGGATTATAGCATTGCTTATGTCATCAAAAATGAAACCTTCTTCGATCATTGGCACAAGAAGAGGAGTGGCAAGAGATACTACTTTTGATGAAGGTGCTGCTTTATTTATCTTGTTTTCATAGGTGCCTGAACTGATTGTTCTCTTTGTACCTATAACCCCTATATTGCTTATCTTTCTTGTCTTCAGGTATTCAACAACAGGATCAATCACATCGAGTATTATTGCACGGTTTTCGAATTCTTTCTTAAGATATTCGAAAGCCGATGCTGATGCTGAGTTACAGGCAATCAGAATTACTTTTGAATTATGCTCAAGAAGAAACTCGGCAATCCTCTTTGAATACGACCTTATAGCCTCTTCTGATTTGTCACCGTAAGGAAGATGGGCAGTATCGCCGAAATAGACAATGTTTTCACCCGGGAGTATCTGCTTGATGGCATGAGCCACTGTCAGTCCTCCGACTCCTGAATCGAATATTCCGATAGGTTGTTTATTCACTTCAACTAAGAATTAAAAAAATGACCATCTGCCATTATGCAGATGGTCATGAATATTTTCTGTTTAATTTACTTTACACCAAGCTTGGCTTTTGCAAGCGGCATGATATTAGTGCTCTTTGTTTCATCAAAATAAACAAGTGAGCTGCCCTGTCCTACTGTAAATATGTAAACATAACCGTTTTCCTTGCCAATATCCTTGATTGCCTTGTCGACCTTAGCCATTATAGGCTGAAATAGTTCGGCCTGTTTCTCCTGAAGCTGCTGCTGGGCTGAAGCCTGGAATTCCTGGATACGCCTCTGCATATCAAGAAGCTCCTGTTCTTTTGTCTGCCTGACAATATCTGTAAGGTTTTTTGCATCCTTGCTGTATGCCTCAGTTTTATTGTTGTATTCAACCTGCATAAGTTCAAGTGCATTTATAAGTTCTTTCTGGAATTTCTGTAGTTGTACGTTTGCAGTATCGAACTCTGGAAGGGCCTGAATTAGTTCATCGCTGTTAATATGGCCAAATTTCACATTCTGTGCATTCAGATCCTGTCCGGAGAAAGCCAGGAGAAAGAAAAAAACCGCTAGTCCTGTTAATCTTTTCATTTTATGATTATTATTTATACAATTTGTGCAAAAGTAATTAATTAATTCTTATAACCTAATTTTTCAAGTACCGTGTCGCTGAGGTCAAATTTAGGATTTGCAAACAGGATATTTCCTCCGGCTGCAGTGTCGAATATAACAGCATAACTTCCTTCCACTGCTATTTCTTTTATCGCCTTAAGTATCTCATCCTGAATGGGTTTTACCAATTCTTCCCGTTTTTTGAAAAGGTCTCCTTCCATCCCGAAATATTTGTTCTGAAGTGTTTTCATCTCCTTTTCCTTTGTAATTATGGCTTCTTCCCTTTTAGCCTTCATGTCCTGTGAAAGAAGAACCGATTCGCTCTGGTATGCCTTGTACATCTGTTCAACAACTGCATAACCGTCGGCAACTTCTTTCTCCCACTGTTTTGAGAGTTTATCAAGTTGTTCCTGGGCAGTTGTGAATGCGGGGATATTTTTTCTGATATATTCGGAATCAACGAAAGCATACTTCTGTGCAGCAGCCATGGCTGAGACCATAACAAAAACCGTTATTAGCAATACTGACCTTTTCATAATTTTCCGTTTAAATTAACTTTTAAAATTGTTGACCTATAACAAAGTGGAATTGTGAATGGTTTGCACTTGACAGTCCTGTGGGAACCTCGTCGAATCCATAACCCCAGTCAATACCCAGCAGACCGAACATTGGCAGGTTAGCTCTCAGGCCCACCCCTGCAGCACGCGGCATCGAGAAAGGATTGTACTCTTTGAGCTTGTACCAGGCTCGTCCCGATTCAAGGAAAGCAAGGGCATAGATTGTCGCCTGCGGGTTAAGTGAAACAGGGTATCTCAATTCCATTGTAATTTTTGAATACACGTTTCCCGAAGGCTTGTTTTGAACAGGATCGTATGGTGTGAGTGAACCGTTTGTATAACCTCTTAGCGACACAACTTCACGGCCATAGAAATTATATCCCGACATTCCGTCACCGCCAACATAGAAATATTCAAATGGCGATGGACCTATTTCGGGATTGAAGAATCCCAGGTAACCGAAGGCAAATCTTGGGTTCAGCACCAGCTTGTCATCCGATGTGAGAGGAAAGTAGTAGTCAGCCTTGAAAATCCACTTGTGAAATTCTATCCATCTGTACTTTTCCTGATCGGTGGCTCCTTCAAGATTCTTACCGGCAATCTGTGACCATGGAGGTGTTATCTGCAGAGAAAGGGTGAATGAAGAACCGCTTCTCGGATATATGAGGTTCGGACTTGTTGAGAACCTGGTCAGCTTTGTGGTGAAGCTGAGCATATTTGAAACACCATCGGTAAAAATGAAATATGATTCGCTGCCATACTTATTCATAAGATACCTCTGGTAGCTCAGTTCCCCGTACAATGAGAAGAAGTCATCGGGCCAGGTCAGTCGCTTGCCAATACCAATTGTGGCACCGTCGATTGTCATTGAGGTATAGCTGTCAGATTTTTTCTTCTCGCCGTTCGACATAATTGAGCGGTATACTGATACAGAGAAGGTATTTGGCTTTTTACCTCCGAGCCATGGCTCTACAAATGCAATAGTATATGACTGGTAAACCCGTCCGTTTGACTGCATCCTGACGCTGAAAGACTGTCCGTCGCCTGAAGGATAGGGCTTCCATTCCTTCCAGTCGAAGAAATTGCGTACAGCAAAGTTATTGAACCTTACCCCTACGGTACCTACAAGCATTCCGGCTCCCCAGCCACCTGAAATCTCAAACTGGTCATTAGCCCTTTCCTCGAGTTTGTACAGGAGGTCAACGGTACCATTTGCTATGTCGGGCAGAGGAGTGGGATTGATCTTTTCAGGGTCGAAGTGTCCGATAACACCAAGCTGCCTGATTGACCTGATTATTTTTTCCTTGCTGAACAGGTCTCCTGGCAGGGTATACAGTTCACGACGGGCAACATGCTCATTTGTTCGTGTGTTCCCTGAAATGAAAATGTCATTAAGGTAGGCCTGGTCACCTTCATAGATCCTGACCTCCAGGTCAACAGAGTCATTTTCAACCTTTGCCTCAACAGGAGTCAGCCTTGAGAACAGGTAACCGTAATCCTGATACCATGAGCTTACAGCATCCTGGGCTCCCCCGGTACCATTTAACCTGTCGTCTATAAGTGTCTGATTATAAACCGATCCCTTTTTAACGTTAAAGCGTGCTTCAAGGAACTCCTTTGGATAAACACTGTTTCCAACCCAGGTCACATTCCTGAGGAAATACTGATCGCCCTCATCAACCTTTATAACAAGTCCAACCCTGTCTTCTTTTGTGGGGAACAATGAGTCTGATATTATTGTAAAATCCTTGAAACCATTATCGTTGTAAAAGGTGGTAAGCTTGATCTTGTCTTCTGCGAATTTATCATCCACGAATTTTGAGGCCCTGAAGAAGTTCATGTTCTTAACCTTTGTACCCTTCATCTTCCTCCTGAGCTTCTTTTCATCAAAATATTCATTCCCGATGAATGTGATATCAGATATCTTGACTTTCTCCTTTTTATCGACATTGACTGTAAGCAGCACGTTATTAGGCTGATCGGGATCATCCTTCTGTATATAGTTAACCTCGGTATTGAGAAAACCTTTTTCTACAAAATGGTCAATTATTATTTTTTTTGCTGTATTAAGAAGGTAAGGAGTCACCTGGGAACCCACCGGAAGATTAATTTTTTCAACAAGGTCCTGTGATTCAGATTTCTTAAGGCCGTTATACTTGACTGATGAGATGCGCGGTCGCTCCTGGAGGGCAATGTCGAGGAAGACCGTATCCATGGATGTTCTTGATATTGAAATTCTTACGTCTGAAAATAAACCCTGTTGCCAAAGTTTCTGAACTGCAAGTTTAAGAGCATCACCAGGAATTGCGACCTCCTGTCCCAGCCTTAATCCGGAAATTCCAATAAGAGCATTCGGATCAAGAAACCTGACACCTGAAACAGTCAGACCACCTATTATATAGTCGTCGTACCTGTTATAATCATATATTCCCTGTTTTTCCTGTGCTGATAAGCTCGCCGTTAACAGCAGAAAAAGAAATATCAGTGCATTCTTCGAATAATTACTCACCATTACCTTTCTAATTGTCGTCAATCTGTTCACTGGTCCTGCCAAACCTTCTTTCCCTTTTCTGGTAATCAATTATAGCTTCATATAGATGTTCCTTGCTAAAATCGGGCCAAAGTATTTCGCTAATATAAAGTTCCGTATAAGCCATCTGCCAGAGCAGGAAATTACTGATTCGCTTTTCACCGCTGGTCCTAATCATCAAATCAGGATCAGGAATGCCTTTTGTTGACAGGAAATTTTCAAAAGCCTGTTCATCAATCTGATCAATGCCGAGCTTTCCGCTTTTCACCTGTGTTGAAATCTGCTTTGCAGCCTCCAGTATTTCCCATCTTGAACTGTAGCTGATAGCAATAATAAGGTTGAGCCCCGTGCAGCCTGAAGTCAGGTTTATTGACTCGTTGAGGCGTTCCCTTACATCATCTGAGAGACGCCCTGTATCGCCGATTGTCAACATCCTTATATTGTTCTTAAGGAGGGTATCTGTTTCTTTGTTTAATGATTGTATCATAATGTTCATCAGAGCATTAACCTCTTCATCCGGCCTTCCCCAGTTTTCAGTGGAAAAAGCATAGAGAGTAAGGTATTTAATTCCGAGCTCTGCTGAAGCTTCTATGACATTCCGAACGGCATTCACCCCCTGCTGATGTCCGAAGATCCTGTCAAGGCCGCGATGTTTTGCCCATCTCCCGTTGCCATCCATTATTATGGCAATATGGGTCGGAAGCTTATGAGTATTTATCTGCGCCTTCAGGGACATATTCTATCTGTGCCTTTTTGAATCAACATCATTATATGCAGGACAACCTGCCAGCTTGTTATAAATTTTCCAGGTAACACAAATACCGGTAAAAGTATACCAGTCATTATTGTGCAGCCACCCATGATCTTCCTGTGCTACAGGGTCATCATTCAGGCCGTCAAAGTTATCATAAAATGTTTTACGAAAACCATATTCGGCTTCTATTCCCAAATTTTTGTAAACATTTATTTTGAATCCCATTGAAAATGGCACTACCGGAATATACGTAACTGTCTTTGTATCAATAAATGAGATGCCTGCTCCTGCTGCCAGGTATGGTGTATAATTCCACCTTTTACCGTCAGTTGCATAAGGGAAAAAATTGAATTCAAACTGGGCAGCAAGCTCGCCTGCAAGGCCTGAGAAAGATGCATTTCTGGCCTTCTGAAAAGCACTGTTAAAATCACTATCGGAACCCTGGAGTCCACCAACAAATAAATTCAGTCTCAGTGACTGCCTGGGGTGAAGGTTATAACGATAGAATGCTCCTGCTGCAGGCAAAGGAGCATAGAGCATTTTTCCCTGATTTATATCGCCGATATAGGACGAGACTCCTCCAAAAACTCCATAGTCAGCTTTTCTCTGACCGTTAAGAATCAGTGTGAAAGTCAGAATAAATAAAATCAGTTTAATCTTCTTCATCAGAAAAATTCCAGCTCAGTATCACCTGAATCTGGGCAATCCGTTTTTGCCGGTGCGCACCTTATAGGATACTGTAAAGTTTAAAGAATAATAAACGTCATTTCTGCTGGAATATTGTGAAGTATATCCGTCAAGATAATCACTCAGAGCATATCTGCCTCTTAACTCTAATCCAAAGTTGAAATCAGGAGAATAAACAAGTGTGGCGCCCAGACCTACGGGAATAACCGGAGCAAAGCCTCCTGATTTAAAACCACTTACCTTCTCCAGCTTCGGATTTCCGTTTACTGAATAAACTGTGCCGCCAACACCTCCCAGAACATAAAAATCAAGCGATGAGATAAGTGTTTTGAAAAATTTCTTTCCACTCTTGATAAACAGGTAACTGTTTTCACTTTTGTTCTTTAAGAAATAATATTCACCTATCAGAGAAGGTTCAAAGAAGAATGTTGATGCTTCGAATTCACGGTTTTCATTCGATCCTCTTTTATCATTGGCTTTGAGCAAACCCGTTGAAATATTAAACCTCCCTGCAAGATCCTGTGTTATCCTGTACCTGACATTCAGATTCAGATCGTACCGTGTCTGAATAAAACTCAGGTCTTTTAAACCGACAAGATTTTCACCGATAGAATAGCCTCCGACATCGCCAAAGAAAAATGAAGGTCCGAAACCTGCACCAGCCTCATATCTTTTAAGTTTCCAGAGCTGCGCCTCAGCCAGCTGGCTCATTATGAATAAAATAACAAGAATCAGAAGAGGCCTTTTCATAAGTTTCTCTGTTTTCCGGTACAAATATAATAATCAAATACCAATATTACAGTAATACACAGTTAAATGTGTGCTAATTCCGCCTGTCCAGACCCCACATCAGCTTATTCCTCAAAGTGCTGTAAAAGTCCATACCATGAAGCATAACGGTCTTGAGTTTCACACTGTCACCTGAAATTATCACCTCCTCTGAAAATTGGACTTTCCCTGATCTGAAATCTGAAGTTAGCATAAACTCGTTGCTTCTTCCCTCCACAACCATTCTCAGCCTGCTGTCGCCTGAAATGATTATGGGCCTTATCGTCAGGTTATGAGGAGAAATGGGTGAGATAATAATGCTCTCATCTTCCGGAGAAAGTATCGGTCCGCCTGCACTAAGGTTATAGGCGGTTGACCCTGTGGCTGTTGAAACGATCAGTCCGTCAGCCCAGTATGTGTTAAGATATGTTTCGTTAACATAAACATGAATAGTGATCATGCTGAGATCAGCTTTCTGAATAGTAACCTCATTAAGGGCAGATGAACCACCAGCTGCAAATATGCTGACAGGCTTTTCTATATTAAGCATGCTCCTCTCAACGACATCGTATTCTCCGTTATTAAGCATGTCAATCGATTTTCCGATATCATCCGCAGGTATATTTGCAAGAAATCCCATTCTGCCGGTATTAACACCTGCAACGGGGATTCCGGTCTCCCTTACTTTCATCACAGTTTCAAGAAAGGTACCATCGCCTCCCACACTGAGCACCATATCGGGCAGGGCTGATAGTGAAGCCAGATCCGTAAACCTTTCAATAACAATACCTTCAGGACAAACATGATGATCTTCAGCCCTCTGGAAGATCTGTATTTTAATCCCTCGCCGGCAGAATTCCGAGACAAGCCTGTTCACTCCTTCCCTCGTCTTCGAATTTGAATCCTTACTGTAAATTGCAACTCTCTGCAGCATCTTTCAGATATTTAAATACTTCATCAGGAGGTCAAAGCGCTCCTGGTAAAACTGATCAATTGAATCATTGCCCGACACCCAGGTTTTGACTTCATAATTGTAGCGTTCAAAGGTCCTGATAACAGAAGAAAGGTCATTGCTGTTAAGCTTAAGTGTCACTTCCAGCTTTATTGAATCGGGTGGAGAGGTAATATACATGCTCAGTACCTTTATATTATTACTCTCAACTATCTGTGCAATCTGTGAAAGAGTATAATCTCTTTCTGTGAGCTCCAGAACCACTATCCCGCCAGGCTGATCCATTGATGATATTCCGGCAATATGCCTCACCAGGTCAATTGAAGTGATAACCCCCTTGTATATTTTGTTGTTGTCGAGAACAGGGACGACCGACAGCTTCAGACGAGCTGCAAGACCAATAACCTCAAATATATGCTGCTCAGATGTCACATAAGGCTTCAGTAAAGTAAGTGCATGATTACCAATAGGTTCATTTGGCTGATTCATATCGTAGATGTCAGCATCGGAAATAAGTCCCAGGAATTCCTGATTATTTACAATAGGCAGATGCGAAATCCTGAAAATCTCCATCCAGTTAAGGGCAGTCTGCCCCAGGTCAGAGGTTTTAAGTGATGGAATAACTTCAGATATAAGTTGCCCTGCTACCATTTTACATCGATATTTTCAACTAATATAGTAAAAAAAAACTCCAGTTGTTGTACTTTTGTCCTGTCAACTCTAATACGCCAAAAACAGACATTTATTATAATGACAAAACTGAGTGTAAACATAAACAAGATTGCAACAATCAGGAATGCAAGGGGTGGTAATATTCCGAATGTTTTATCAGCGGCAATAAACTGCCAGGTTTTTGGGGCTGATGGTATTACTGTTCATCCGCGGCCTGATGAAAGACATATCAGATACAAGGATGTTCTTGATATCAAGCCGGTTATAAAAACAGAATTAAATATTGAAGGAAATCCTGATGACAGATTCATCGCTCTTGTACGTTCAGTAAAGCCTGACCAGGTAACTCTTGTCCCTGATGCCCATGATGCAATAACTTCAAACGCAGGATGGGATACCGTCAGATACAAAAATTACCTTGCAGATCTTGTATCTACATTTAAAAAGGAAGGTATACGTGTGTCGATATTTGTTGACACAAATCCTGTTAATATTGAATTTGCAGCAAAAACAGGCACTGACAGGGTGGAACTCTATACTGAGCCTTATGCCACTGAATTTTCAAAGAATTCTGTAAAGGCAATTGAACCCTTCATCAAGGCTGCAGAGATTGCACGAAGTGAAGGACTTGGAATTAATGCCGGACATGACCTGAACCTTGACAACCTGAAATACTTTCACCAGAATATCCCATGGATTCTTGAAGTGTCAATCGGACATGCACTAATATCCGATGCCCTTTATCTTGGTCTTGAAAACACGATTCAGCTTTATAAGAGGCAGCTCGCAGACTGAAAGGTATGAAGCTTTTCTTCAGAAAATATGGCAGCGGCCCTCCGCTGATAATACTCCATGGACTATACGGGTGTTCCGATAACTGGATCTCAATAGCCAGAATGATTTCGGACAGTTTTACCGTGTACCTTCCTGATCTCCGCAATCACGGGCAGTCGCCCCATTCCGGTGAAATGAATTACAGGGTAATGAGCCAGGATATCCTGGAATTTTCTGAAGATCTTGAGCTGGGGAGATTTTTTCTTGCGGGCCACAGCATGGGTGGAAAGGCAGCAATGACTTTTGCTCTCAGATATCCTGAGAAACTAAACGGTTTACTCGTTGCAGACATCTCTCCTTTTACAACAAAAACTACTGAAAAAGAGGCTTTTAAGCAACACAAAGCAATCCTCGACGCTATTATCTCACTCGATCTCAGCAAGATAAAAACAAGGGCTGAGGCAGAAGCAGAAATTGGGAAAAGAATAGAATCTGAAAAAACAGCAGGATTCATCCTGAAGAATCTCCAGCGCACACATGAAAATATGTTCACCTGGCGATTAAATGCATCTGTGCTTTCAGACAATCTGAAATATATTACTGAGGGATTTAATCGTGATAATATAAGTGAAATGCAGACTTCAGGTTTCCCTGTAACCTTTCTGAAAGCATCAGATTCAGACTATATAAGGTATGAAGACTACGATGATATAATCAGATTGTTCCCATCGGCGGAAATTAAGGAAATTGCAGGTGCTGGTCACTGGCTGCATGCCGATCAGCCAGAACCTGTTGCCGGATATCTGAAGGAACTGCTCTGGCAATGATCAGCCAAAGCTTACTGTTTCTATCCTGTCACTGCTTACCCCGGGCTTATTCATAAACCTCAGCAGAACCTGGACAATTGCAATGACATCCTTTTCACAATAACGGACTATTCTCAGGAGATCCTTCTCCTTATAATATATGCCTGCAACCATGCTTCCGTCGATATCATCCTTCGGTGTGGGTATTCCCAGCACGGAGGTCAGCAATTCCAGCGAGGTGTAATTCTTGTAATCCCCGAATTTCCATAAGTCCATCGTATCGAGTAATTTAACCTCCCAGGGCTTTTTTCCTGCAATATTAAGAAGTTCCGGAAGTTCAAGTCCGTGGATAACCATTCTCCTTGCAATATAAGGATAGTCAAATTCCTTTCCGTTATGTGCACAGAGCAGAGCTTCCTTTCCGGGCTTTGCAAATCTGGAAAGCAGAGCTGAAAATTCTGTGAGGATCAGCTTTTCATCATCTCCATAGAATGATTTCAGACGAAGGGCATAAGGATCTTTTTCCTTCATATAGCCTACCGAGATACAGATTATCCTGCCGAATTCAGAATAGATGCCGGCTCTTTCATATACTTCCACCGCATTCTGATCAGCTGTTCTGAACTGTTTTGATTTTTTATCCCACAGCGTCTGCATTCGGGTATCAAGTGAATCAAAGGTCTCAGCGGCGGGAACTGTCTCAATATCAAGAAACAGGATATCCTCAATTCTGATATTTTCAAGCATAGTGTCAGGTTTTGCTTTTCAGAAGGTGTTTTTCAATTATTGATATCAGTACTTCTATGCCAACCTGGTTCTCTCCTCCTCCCGGAATTATAATGTCGGCATATCTCTTTGAAGGCTCAATAAACTGAAGATGAGAAGGTTTAACGGTATCATGATAACGTTCAAGAACCTTAAGAACTGTCCTGCCCCTTTCAATTATATCCCGCTGAATAACCCTGCCGAGGCGGTCATCTGCATCAGCATCGACAAATACCTTAATGTCAAACATATCCCTTAATCCGGGATCGGTAAGTATCAGTATCCCTTCAACAACAACAACTCTCGACGGTTTTATCGTGACTGTTTCATCTGACCTTAGACAGGTAAGGTATGAATAAAGCGGCATTTCAATTGTCATTCCCTTCTTCATCTGTTTCAGATGTTCAATGAGAAGAGTGAATTCAACTGAATCGGGATGGTCAAAATTTATTTTCTGCCTCTCTTCAATCGGAATACCTTTATTATCCTTGTAATAAGAGTCCTGAGGCATTACAATCACCTCCCCGTTCGGGAACACTTCCGTTATTTTCCTGACCACAGTTGTTTTTCCCGAGCCTGTGCCTCCCGCTATTCCTACTATCAACATAAATGCCTATTTTTGCAGAGTTTAAATTTAGTAAAAAATGTCAGAACTGTACCCATTGAAGTTTGAGCCTATCCTTAAAGACAAGGTCTGGGGTGGTCAGGCTTTATCAGAATTATATAACAAGAAAGCCGGAAAATTGCCAAATATAGGTGAAAGCTGGGAAATTTCAGGAGTCCAGGAAAACCAGTCAGTTGTCACAAACGGCTTTCTGGCCGGAAACAATCTGGAGGAACTGATTGAGGTTTACATGGGCGACATAACAGGAGACAAGATATATGAGAAATACGGGAATGAATTTCCCCTTCTCATAAAATTCATCGAGGCCAAAGAAGATCTTTCAGTGCAGGTGCACCCAGGTGATGAAATGGCAAAGGAAAGGCATAATGCATATGGCAAAACCGAAATGTGGTATATTCTTGAAAGTGAAAAAGATGCAAAAATATACACAGGATTCAGGGAAGGTGTGACAAAAGCGATGTACGAAGAGGCAGTAAGCAATGGCAACCTGCCCGGTCTTCTCAATACCGAAAAGGCTGAAAAGGGTGATACATTTTTTACACCGGCAGGAAGGATACATGCCATCGGTGCCGGCACAACACTTGTTGAGATACAACAGACCTCTGATATAACTTACAGAATTTCTGACTGGAACAGGGAGAGCAAAGGGCCTGCCAAACGGGAGCTTCATCTTGACCTTGCTCTAGATGCAATAGATTTTTCTGAAACCTCAAAGAGGAAAAAGATCAGAAAGGAACCTGTCCCAAATACTTCACAAAACCTTGTCAACTGTGAATATTTTAATACTAACTTTCTGAAATTCAATGAAAAAATAAGCAAGGAGTATTATTTCAATGACTCATTTGTTATCTTTATCTGCCTCGACGGGGAGTTCAGCATCCTCTGGGACGACCAGACTGAAAGGGTAACAAGGGGCGAAACAGTGCTTATTCCTGCTATGATAAAGGAAATAGTTCTGGAACCTGCAGGTGAGGCGCAGCTGCTTGAAGTATTCATAAATTCTGAAAGCTCAATTTAGTATAAAAAATCTGTGAAATGAAAAAGTTAACCGGAGCAGGTACAGCCATTTTAATTGCTGCAATTATTACAGCATGCGGAGGGCCCAGGACTGCTGCACCTGAGGAGCAGGCAAAGGCCGATACGATAAGTGTGCCCGACACCGGTTACACGGGTATAAAGCAGTATTACACAGGAAATACTCTTATCAAGGAAGTTACTTTTGAGAATGGTGTGAGGAACGGCCTCATGAAATCATTTTATAACGGGAAGCAGGTGCGTCAGACTTTCTGGTACAAGGATGGCTTAAGGGAAGACTCTGCCCGGTGGTATTATGTTGAAGGACCCGTATTCAGATCGACACCTTATGTAAGAGATACTATACACGGAATACAGCAGCAGTACTTTAAGAGCGGACGTATCAAGGCCAGAATAGGCTTTGAGAAAGGACTGCGGACTTTTTTACTCGAGGAATTTGCAGGCGATGGCAGCCTTATCAGGAATTATCCGGAAATAATAGTGACAGAAAAGGACAATTACAAGACTGACGGCACCTACCGGATAACTCTTGAATTGTCAGACAAGTCACAAAAAGTCAAATACTACAGGGGGGATTTCGGGAAAGGGATTTTTGACACGGCAGCGGTTGAACCTGTAAAAACTGTCAAGGGTGTTGGAAATATTACCCTTAGAAAGACCGGAACTCCTTCAAAAACATCAGTTGAAATACTTGCGGAAATCCTGACAAACTATGGAAACAACTATCTGCTTGTCAGGAAAATAGATTTACCATACAAGGACCTTAAATAGAAATTCTTCATGCTTATTCACTCGGCTGCGTTTGTAAAAAGCTGTCCGTCACTTAAGGAGTGCCCGCACTCATCAATACCCGAATTTGCCTTTATCGGCAGATCCAATGTCGGTAAATCTTCTCTTATTAACATGCTCACAGGAAGAAAAAGCCTTGCAAAGATCTCTGTGCAACCCGGAAAAACAAGAACAATGAATTATTTCCTTGTGAATGATAAGTGGCACCTTGTTGATCTTCCGGGATACGGCTATGCAAAAGTATCTGCTTCACAGAGGGAGAAATGGATAAAGGCTACGAACAACTATATTCTGAAAAGGGAGAATCTTGCATTGCTTTTCGTACTTATAGATATCCGCATCAAACCTCAGAAATCAGACCTTGAGTTCATGGAGATGCTTGGCAACAGCCAGGTTCCGTTTGCAAGGATTTTCACCAAATGCGACAAGATATCAAAAGCCGCAGAAAAAAAATCTGTTGAGGAATATGACAGGATAATGCTGAGTGCCTGGGAATCACTGCCTGTTACT
>CAZEYY010000020.1:25967-38205 GCA_964516485.1 uncultured Rikenellaceae bacterium | reverse complement strand
TTCATTTTACCCTTATTGTTTAAACACAGGAAGGGTCCCTTTTGGGGACCCTTGTCACATATTATATCTCTTAACTGTATACAAAAATCCCCTAGTTCTTTTTAAAATAAAAAAAGAAGTAAAAGAAAGGGGCGTAATATGCGTATACAAAATTCATTAATCGTTTCAATAGGGTTACAAAATTAATCTATTTTTCAGAAAAACAAATAAAAATCAATAAAAAGAGGAAAATAATTAATAATTTATAGTTTGGAGGCACGGCGCAAGGCTCACGACGCAAGGCGCAAGGCACAAGGCACAAGGCAAAGAGACCCTGAGTCCTTCCGCCTTCCGCCTTCCGCCTTCAACCTACACCTTATGCCTTTCCTTCAGTACTGTCTCTATCTCTTCAAGGTTTGTTCCCTTTGCTTTGAGTAATATAAGGAAGTGATAAAGGAGGTCTGCTGCCTCATTTTTTAACAACTCTGCATTGTCATCCTTTGATTCTATAACAAGTTCAACAGCCTCTTCGCCAACCTTCTGGGCCACCTTGTTTATGCCTTTTTTAAAGAGCTTGTTTGTATAGGAATCTTTTTCGTCATCATCAATACGCTGATTGATAACCTGTTCCAGTTTATACAGGAAGCCTCTTGCATTATCATCTCCGAAACAGGAATATGTTCCGAGGTGACAGGTTGGTCCTGCAGGTTTGACCTTTATGAGGAGTGTATCGTTGTCACAGTCCTGGAATATCTCCTTTACATACAGGAAATTGCCGGAAGTTTCTCCCTTAGTCCACAGGCGGTTTTTACTCCGGCTGAAGAAGGTCACCCTGCCTTCTTTTTTTGTCAGTTCAAGAGCCTCCTGGTTCATATAACCAAGCATCAGCACCTGCTGTGTCATAAAATCCTGAATAACAACAGGAACCAGCCCGTTACCCTTTGTAAAATCAATCTTTTCCATAATTCACTATTTTATTTGCATTCTCTGTGATTCTCTGTGTCTCTCTGTGAGACTCTGTGTAACAAACAGTAATATATAAGAATATATATAGAATGCCAGAATTTATCTAACTGCAATATTTTCACTTTTAAGATACTTCTTCAGGTCCTGAATATTTATTTCACCGAAATGGAAGATACTTGCTGCCAGAGCCGCACTGCAACCTGTATTGAAGAATACATCCCTGAAGTGTTGCATTGTACCTGCACCTCCTGATGCAATCACTGGTATATTGACCTTCCTGCTTACTTCAGCCGTGATATCAAGTGAAAAACCCGACTTGGTTCCGTCAGTATTCATTGAAGTCAGCAATATCTCACCGGCACCGAGCTCTTCGGCCTTTTTAGCCCAGGGAACAGTTTTGAACGGAGTTATCGTTCTTCCTCCGTTGACAAACACTTTCCATCCGTCTTCGGTAAGCTTAGTGTCAATTGCCACAACAACACACTGGCTTCCGAACTCAGAGGCAATCTCCTTAATCAGTTCCGGCCTTTTCACTGCCGATGAGTTAATTGTTATCTTATCAGCGCCAGCCTTTATCAGAACAGCAACATCATCAACATTGTTTATTCCGCCTCCCACTGTAAAGGGAATATTAATTTCTGCGGCTATCCTTTCAACAAGTCCGGCAAGGGCTTTTCTTTTTTCAATTGTGGCTGTGATATCAAGAAAAACAAGCTCGTCAGCCCCCTGCTCTGCATAAGACCTGGCAAGAGCAACAGGATCGCCGGCATCGATGATATTAACAAAGTTTATCCCTTTTACTGTTCTTCCGTCTCTTATGTCGAGACAGGGTATTATTCTCCTCTTCAGCATAGTTCTGCAAGTTCATTTAGCGTTACTTTTCCCTCATAAAATGCTTTGCCCACAATTGTGCCTTCGCATCCTGTTTCTTTCATTCTTATGATATCTGCCAGTGAGGCAATTCCTCCGCTTGCTATCAGGTTGATTCTGACTTCCGACAGGATCTCCCTGTATATATCTTCAGAGGGGCCCTGGAGCATTCCGTCTTTACCGATATCAGTGCAAATAGCATATTTAACCCCCTTTGAAACATTGTCTCTTATAAATGTAAGGATATCAGTTTCTGATTCTTCAGTCCATCCTGAGGATGAGATCTTTCTGCCTTTAAAGTCAGCTCCGAGTATTATTTTTTCAGGACCGAAAAATGAAAGCATTTCAGCAAACAGCATGGGTTCCTTAATTGCAATGCTGCCTGCTGTGGCTTGTTTTGCGCCGGAGTCAAATACTCTTTTCATGTCATCCATGGTTCTGAGTCCTCCGCCATAATCAACAGACAATGAGGTTTTTGATGTAATTTTTTCAAGGATTGAAATGTTTACTGTTTTACGGTTTCTGGCTCCGTCAAGGTCAACAAGGTGCAGGTATTTAATTCCCTTGTCTTCCAGCATCAGTGCAATTTCAAGAGGATCATCATTATATACTTTCCGTGTCGAGAAATCTCCCTTCGTCAGCCTGACGCAATTGCCATCCATTATATCTATTGCCATAATTATTCTCATAGCTGAAGAAAATTTCTGAGAATAGTCTCACCTGCAAGGGCTGATTTCTCCGGGTGAAATTGTGTCGCATGGAAATTGTTCCTGTTCATCGCAGCTGAGAAAGGAACTATATATTCGCAGGTGGCTGTGGTTTGCGAAGATATTTCAGCATAATAACTGTGAACATAATAGACGTTAGCATCCTTTGAAACATTCTTAAACAGCTCTCCCTTTATTGTTATGAAATCATTCCAGCCCATGTGAGGTATTTTGTCAACAGGAGGGAATAGTTTTACATCTGCATCAAAAACTCCAAGGCATTCAGTATCAGATTCTTCAGAATGTCTGCACAAAAGCTGAAGGCCCAGGCAGATACCCAGGACAGGGACTTTTATCTCAGGGATAATCCTGTTGAGGCCGCTTTTCCTGAGATATGCCATTGCTGAGCTTGCTTCCCCGACGCCTGGAAATATCACCTTTTCTGCACTCATAAGTTCTGCAGGGTCATCAGTTATCCTGCTTTCAAAGCCAAGCCTGCTTACTGCATTCTGCACTGACCTTATGTTGCCGGCATTATATTTGACTATTGCTATCATAAGGCTCCTTTTGTTGAAGGCAGATTATAGTTTCCTGTCTGGCTAACTGCCATTTTCAGGGCTTTTGAAAATGCTTTGAATATGGCTTCAATCTTATGGTGCTCATTTTCACCTGAGGCTTTAATATTGAGGTTGCACCTGGCGCTGTCGGAAAAAGATTTAAAGAAATGGAAAAACATTTCAGATGGAACATCGCCGGTCTTCTCTTTTTTGAATTCAGCATCCCAGACAATCCAGGGTCTTCCGCTGAAGTCTATAGCTGCCTGAGCAAGCGAGTCGTCCATTGGCAGAACAAATCCATATCTCTCAATGCCCTTTTTACCACCCAGTGCTTTCAGTACAGCATCTCCGAGGGCCAGGGCAACATCTTCAACTGTATGATGCTCATCAACATTCAGATCCCCGTTGGCAATAATCTTTAAATCGATATTCCCGTGTTTTGCAATCTGCTCAAGCATGTGGTCAAAGAATCCCAGCCCTGTTGAAATATTGCTTTTTCCTGAACCATCGAGGTTTACTTCCACCTCAATCTGAGTCTCATTTGTTTTTCTTGCAACAGTTGCTTTGCGGGGAGTCTTTTTCAGGAAGGAGTAAATCTCATTCCAGTCTTTTGTAGTCAGCGCGGCTTCCGGTGAAGGCTCAGAATTTATGAAAATCGCCTTGCAACCCAGGTTTTTTGCAAGCTGGATATCGGTCTTCCTGTCGCCGATTACGTATGACGATGAAAGGTCGACTCCGGTTGCAAGATATTTTACAAGCATTGCAGTGCCCGGCTTTCTTGTGGGAGCATTCTGTTCAGGAGTTGTTCTGTCAATGAAAATCTCTTTAAACACAACTCCTTCACCTTCAAGTATTTGTAGTATTGTATTATGGACAGGCCAGAAAGTTTCCTCAGGATGGGAAGGAGTGCCCAGTCCATCCTGATTTGAGACCATTACAAGTTCAAAGTCAGTTTCACGGGCAATTGCTGCCAGGTTAGTTATTGCACCGGGAAGGAATTTGAATTTGTCATAGCTGTCGACCTGTTCGTCCTCCGGTTCTACTATTATGGTTCCGTCCCTGTCGATAAATAGTACCTTTTTCATAGACTGATTGTTTTTAGTGCACGCAGAAGCTTCCTGTTCTCCGATGGTTTTCCGACAGTGATCCTGATACAGTCTTTCACCACGGTGTTTCTGTTTCGTGTTATTATCTTCTTTTTTATAAGTTCACTGTAAACCTTATCGGCATCCTTAACCTTTACAAGTAAGAAGTTAGCATCGGAAGGATAAACATGTTCAGCAAGTGCGATCTTTGACAGTTGAGAAACAAGCTTATCCTTTTCCCTGCATATCCTGCTGATCTGCCTGTTCATTTTATCAGGTCGCAGGATTCTTTTTAAAGCTAATTCCTGGTTATTGGCGCTGATATTGTAAGGAGGTTTTATCTTGTTGAAATACTGAATTATATCCTTGTTTGCAAAAGCAATGCCTACCCTTACTGATGCCAGTCCGAAGGCTTTGCTGAAGGTTTGCATCACAATCAGGTTAGAGTATTTATTTATCATGTCCCTGAATGAAGGCTTATTGCTGAAATCGATGTAGGCTTCGTCAATTACCACAATGCTGTTGCACCCTGAAAGGATGAATTCAATATCAGCAATGTTCATGCTGTTGCCTGTCGGATTGTTTGGTGAACAGATGAATATCAGCTTCAGGTTCCTTTCGGAAAGCAGAGGGGTCACTTTCTGAGTATCGATCTGGAATGATTGGTTCAGCGGAACCTTTATCAGCTCGACATCATTTACCGATGCGGATACCTCGTACATCCCGTAGGTGGGGGAGAAGGTCAGTGCCTTGTCTGTTCCGGGCTGGCAGAATACCCTGAAACACAGGTCGATGATCTCATCACTGCCATTGCCCAGAAAAATGTTTTCAACTGGGATGCCTCTGAATCCGGATACGGCCTTTTTAAGATCCTTCTGATATGGGTCCGGATAACGGTTAAGTTTTCCATAGGGATTCTCATTTGCATCGAGAAATATTCCCGTACTGCCCTTGAATTCGTCCCTTGCACAAGAATAGGGTTTAAGCTTCCTGACGTTCTCCCTGACAAGATTATTTATATCAGTCATTTCCGGATTTTATTTAGTCTTATACTTACTGCATTTTTATGCGCCCTCAGGTTTTCTGCTTCTGCCATTGTTTCAATAACAGGTCCCAGGTTCATAATTCCATCAGCGCTGAGCTCCTGGAATGAAATTTTCTTCATAAAGCTCTCAACCGAAACCCCGCTGTAATTCATGGCAAAGCGGTTAGTTGGCAGAGTGTGGTTTGTTCCGGAGGCATAGTCTCCGGCGCTTTCACAGCTATATGGTCCTATGAAAACAGAGCCGGCGTTTACAACACTTTCTGCAAGTTCTTTATTGTTCTCTGTATTAATAATGAGGTGTTCAGGAGCCCAGGCATTACTGAAATCAATGCAGTCCTTCGGTGTTTTAAGTATAACAATAAAGCTGTTATCAAGGGCTTTTGCCGCTATGTCCTTTCGTGGGAGTTCCCTGATCTGGGTTTTTACAGCAGAAGTAACCTTTTCTGCCAGTTCTTCTGAATCGGTAACAAGTACTGCAAGACTGTCGGCTCCGTGCTCTGCCTGCGACAGCAGGTCGGCGGCGATAAAGTCCGGATCGGCATTTTTCCCGGCAATGACGAGAACTTCACTAGGACCAGCCGGCATGTCTATTGGAATGCCATCGTTCTGAACAAGCTCCTTGGCTTTTGTAACATATTGATTACCTGGTCCGAATATCTTATAAACCTTTGGTATTGTTTCTGTTCCGTAAGCCATTGCGGCTATTGCCTGAGCCCCTCCTGACTTGTAGATCTCTGTGATTCCTGTCAGTGCTGCGGTATACAGGATTACCGGATTAACCTTGCCGGTCATTTCAGGTGGTGTGCTTATAATTATTCTGCTGCAGCCGGCAATTCTTGCAGGTATTCCAAGCATCAGAACAGTAGAAAACAGAGGGGCGCTGCCTCCAGGTATGTACAGTCCCACCCTTTCTATCGGAAGGCTTTTTCTCCAGCAGCTGACACCCTTTGATGTTTCAATTACCTTTTCCCCTGCAAGCTGCGATCTGTGAACTTTGTCAATATTGGCAAAGGCCACGTTTATAGCCTTTTTGAGATCTTCAGGTACGAGGGATTGTGCTTCTGAAAGTTCCTCTTCCGAAACCTTCAGTGCAGGAAGCTTCACTCCGTCAAATTTCAGGGAGTAACTTAAAAGGGCCGAATCCCCGTTCCTTTGCACACTTTCAAGTATTTCACCCACAACAGCTTCAAGGTCGGTTTTGCCTATTGCCGGACGTCTGCACAGTGCCTCCCATTCTTTTTTTTCAGGATATTTTATAGTCCTCATTACCGGATCATTTTTTCAATAGGAATTACAAGGATGCCTTCAGCACCGGCTTCCTTCAGCTGGTTTATTCTCTCCCAGAACTGATCCTCTTTTACAACCGAGTGAAGGCTGCACCATCCTTTTTCGGCAAGGGGAAGTATTGTCGGGCTTTTCATTCCGGGCAGTATGGCACAGATCCTGTCAATGGCAGATTCAGGTGCATTAAGCAGAATGTATTTGTTTTCCTTTGCATTCTTTACGGCTCTTATCCTGAACAGCAGGCTGTTTAGAATTGCCAGTTTTTCCTGATCAAGGTTTTTGCAGGCTATAATTACTGCCTGACTTTTAAGAAGTGTCTCAACCTCTTTTAAGCCATTTGTCATCAGTGTACTTCCCGAACTTACTATATCGCATATTCCATCAGCAAGACCTATGCCGGGAGCAATTTCAACACTTCCGCTTATCTCCTCAATCTCGGCAGTAACATTATTATTGCTGAGGAAGTCGGTAAGCAGTTTGGGATAGCTCGTAGCAACCTTTTTATTCATGAACCAGGAGGGGCCTGTATAAGTTTCTTCCCTGGGTATTGCCAGGCTCAGCCTGCAGGTGGCAAAACCAAGCTGTTCAACAACAGTCACATCCTTGTCTTTTTCGTATACCATGTTTTCACCAAGGATGCCGATGTCGGCCACCTGTTGTTCAACATATTGAGGAATGTCATCATCCCTGAGGAAGAGGACTTCAACAGGGAAATTATACGCCTTTGTTTTCAGGACGCTTATGCCGTTTGAGAATTTTATCCCGCACTCTTCAAGAAGCTTTTTCGAATTTTCACTTAGCCGGCCACTTTTCTGGATCGCAATTTTCAATGTGTTCATCAGTCTGTTTTATGTGTCAGGGCAGGGGACGGATATAAAAAAACCCGTCTGTACTGCTCAGACGGGTTTATGATACCTTATATAATCACATATCACTATCTCCTCGCCTGAAGGCAGGTATGATAATGATGATGATGTGAAATACTCCTGTTCATTTTAAAAATAAAGTACAAAGATAATGAAATATTAATAATTATCACAAAACATTAACAAAAAGTGATATTCTGTTATTCTAGAGTCTTTCGGCAACAAGGTCACCTACCTCTGTTGTTGAATATCCCATTTTGCCTGCACCCATATCCTTGAGCTTATTTGCAGTTACATCCATAATAGCAGCTTCAATTGCTTTTGCAGCTTTTTCCTCACCAAGATGCTCAAGCATCATCCCTCCACATGCTATTGAGGCGAGGGGATTGATAACATTTTTACCTGTATATTTCGGGGCAGAACCACCGATAGGTTCGAACATCGACACTCCTTTAGGATTTATATTACCGCCTGCTGCGATTCCCATTCCTCCCTGGGTTATTGCACCAAGGTCGGTAATGATGTCGCCAAACATATTTGTTGTGACAATAACATCAAACCATTCCGGATTCTTTACCATCCACATGCAGGTAGCGTCAACATGGTAGTACTCTCTTTTGATATCAGGATACTCAGCTTCTCCCATTTCATGAAAAGCTCTTTCCCAGAGGTCGAATACATAGGTGAGCACGTTTGTTTTACCGCAGAGAGCAAGTGTCTTTTTCCTGTTTCTCTTCCTTGTATATTCGAAAGCATACCTGAGGCAGCGGTCCACCTGCATTCTTGAGTAAACCATGTTCTGCATGGCTACTTCATCCGGGGTACCCTTCATTGTTGTACCTCCGGCGCCGGTGTAAACATCTCCTGAGTTCTCTCTTACGACAACATAGTCAATGTGTTCCGGACCTTTATCCTTCAGGGGTGTTGCAACACCCGGATAGAGCTTTATGGGACGGAGATTGATATACTGGTCAAGTTCAAAACGGAGACGGAGCAGGATTCCTTTTTCAAGGATACCCGGCTTCACATCAGGATGGCCGATGGCTCCGAGGAATATTGAATCGAATTTTTTCAGGTCAGCTGTTGCCGAATCCGGAAGCACTTCACCGGTTCTGAGATAACGTTTACCACCAAAGTCAAAGTCCTGGTAATTAATTTTGAAGCCGTACTTCGAAGCAGCAGCAGAAAGTACTTTTACTCCTTCCCTGACCACTTCGGGTCCGGTACCGTCACCACCTATAACGGCAATGTTGTAAGTTTTACCCATAAATCTTATATTTAATTAAAATGTTAATATTCAATGAAATGACACTGAAGGAGCTTAGTTGGTTCTGGCTTTTTCAGTATCCTCTGCTTTCTCACTTTCATTAAATCCTTCTACAATATTAAGCATTCTTTCCGTAGCCTTTATTGCTGATTCAGTCTGGTCGGCATCGAGGCCTCTGGTTCTGAATTCCCGGCTTTTGTAATCCCAGGTAATAACAGTTTCAACAAGAGCGTCTGTTGCACCACCCGGAGGTATTGACACCTGGTAATCAATAAGGTTTGGGAGGGCTTTGCCAAGCTTGTCGTAAATATTTCTCAGCGCCTTCATAAAGGCATCATACTGACCATCGCCTGAGGAAGTCTCCTGGTAAAGGTTTCCGTCAATTTCAACCTGAATATTGGCTGAAGGTTTAAGCCCGAATGACAGTGAAAGGCTGTAATTCTTTATGAATATCTTGTAATTACTGCGGTCGTTTCCAAGAACGTCGGCAATTATGAAAGGCAGATCCTCGGCAGTGACATTTTCCTTTTTGTCGCCAAGCTCAATTACCCTTTGAGTCACTTTCGCAAGAGATTCAGGACTCAGTGTAAGTCCGAACTCCTCGAGGTTTTTCTTCACTGTAGCCTTTCCTGACTGTTTGCCAAGGGCATATTTTCTCTTTCTTCCAAAACGTTCGGGGAGAAGATTGTTGTAATAAAGGTTATCCTTGGTATCGCCGTCAGCATGCACTCCGGAAGTCTGGGTGAAGACATTTTCACCAATAACCGGTTTGTTTACGGGAATCCTTATCCCGCTGAAGGTCTCAACAATCTTACTTACACGTGTTATTTCAAACTCATTGACATTCATCTCAGCTCCGAGATGATCCCTGAGCACACCCATTATGCTTGAAAGAGGTGCATTTCCTGCTCTTTCTCCAAGTCCGTTAACTGTCGTATGTATGCCTTTTGCTCCTGCTTTTACAGCGGCGAGCACATTTGCAACAGAAAGGTCATAGTCGTTATGGGCATGAAAATCAAAGTGAAGCCCGGGATAACGGTCGGTGACCTTTTTGCAGAAGTCATAAGTCTGATCAGGATTAAGTATCCCGAGAGTGTCAGGAAGCATGAAGCGTTTTATATTTTCATCTTTCAGTGAGTCAAGCATGTAAAAGACATAATCGGGTGAACTGATCATCCCGTTTGACCAATCTTCGAGGTAGATGTTAACCTCCATGTCGAGTTCTTCAGCCTTTCTTATAATTTCCTTAATGTCAGCCACATGCTGATCAGGAGTTTTCCTGAGCTGCTTTTCAAGATGTCTCAGGGAACCCTTGCAGAGCAGGTTATCAACCCTGCCACCTGCATCATGGATCCAGTTAAGTGAGATATCACCGTCAACAAAGCCAAGCACCTCAACCTTCCTGTGAAGATTATTGTGGCGGGCCCATTCGGTAATCTTTTTAAGCGCTTCGAATTCACCTGAAGAAACTCTGGCAGAGGCTATCTCTATCCTGTCAATTTTAAGATCCCTCAGAAGCAGCTTTGCAAGATGCAGCTTTTCGGGAGGTGAATACGAGACTCCCTGTGTCTGTTCCCCATCCCTGAGGGTGGTATCCATTATCTCAACTCTCATTTCACCATTATTTTATTATTCTCATAATCAGTTATCTGATCCTTCATGGCAATAAGGAAATCAATGTCATCGAGTCCTTTAAGCAGGCACTCTTTCTTATATGCATTAATTTCAAACCGTGCAGTATCGCCTGTCGGGAGTACTGAAAATTCCTGTTTTTCAAGATCTATCCGGACCTTTGTTGAGGGGTCCTGCTTCACCTGTGACTGAAGCTTCTGAAGAAGTTCTTCTGATATCACAATAGGCAACAATCCGTTATTGAGTGAGTTGTTTTTAAAGATATCTGCAAAAAAACTTGAGACAACTGCCCTGAAACCGTAGTCATATATTGCCCATACTGCATGTTCACGGCTTGATCCGCTGCCGAAGTTTTTTCCTGCAACAAGCACCTTACCGCTGTAAACCGGACTATTCAGTACAAAGTCAGGATTTTTTTCTCCGGTTTTGAGGTACCTCCAGTCACGGAACAGGTTATCTCCGAATCCTTCCCTTGATGTTGCACTGAGGAACCTTGCAGGTATTATCTGATCAGTATCTACATTTTCCAGGGGGAGAGGTACACATGTTGTCTCCAGTATATTGAATTTTGTTTTTGGCATTGTAAAGGTTATAAGCTTGTTATTATTAACTGAATAAGGTTCTTGGGTCTGTTATCCTGCCTGTAACGGCTGCAGCTGCAGCTGTAAGCGGACTTGCCAGTAGTGTCCTGGCTCCAGGTCCCTGTCTTCCCTCAAAATTCCTGTTGGATGTAGACACGGCATATTTTCCTGCCGGGATCTTGTCCTCATTCATTGCAAGGCATGAAGAGCAGCCCGGCTGCCTTACCTCAAATCCTGCTTCCTCGTATATTTTTACAAGACCTTCCTGTTTCATCTGTTCTTCAACACGCTTTGAGCCGGGAACTATGAGAGCAGTGACACTGTCAGCCTTCTTTTTGCCCCTTATCAGTTCTGCAAAAGCCCTGAAGTCTTCTATTCTGCCGTTTGTACAGCTGCCTATGAAAACATAATCAACGGGATGTCCGATAAG
Source organism: uncultured Rikenellaceae bacterium (assembly GCA_964516485.1). Lineage (GTDB taxonomy): Bacteria > Bacteroidota > Bacteroidia > Bacteroidales > VadinHA17 > LD21. The sequence goes on along the minus strand of CAZEYY010000020.1, from coordinate 26,936 downwards.
TTTCATGTCGGGCTTAAAGCCCATATATGCAAGAGATTTCATATAGGAGGCAGATGCTTCTTTTCCTGCTGTATCGCTTACAGGAATTGCTGCATCAATTGCCATTCCCATTCCCGGATTTGTTCCATAGGTGATCATTGGTTTAATACCGGCAGCATCATAAACAAGCTCCATGTCGAATACAGCACCTTGATCGCTTTTCAGCTTTTTCCATCCTTCGAGCGCTTTGTTGAAGTCCTTAACTCCATGAACAACAGATAGTTTTTTCAGGTATTCAAATGTTGTCTCATCAGGTGCTATAAGTCCGCCACGGGCTCCCATCTCAATGCTCATATTACAGATAGTCATCCTTGCTTCCATTGACAGGCTTTGTATCGCAGAGCCTGCAAATTCAACGAAATACCCTGTACCGCCTGCGGCACTTATGCGGGAGATAATGTAGAGTATAATATCCTTTGAAGTAACACCTTTTTCAAGCTTGCCATTTACACTGATCCTCATCTTCCTGGGTTTCGGCTGCATTATGCATTGTGAGGCAAGGACCATTTCAACTTCACTTGTGCCAATGCCGAATGCAATAGTACCGAAAGCGCCATGGGTGGAAGTATGGCTGTCGCCGCAGACTATTGTCATTCCGGGAAGTGTGTAGCCAAGTTCAGGACCGATTATATGTACAATACCGTTTTTTGAATGGTTGAGTCCGAAGTATTCAATACCATGTTCCCGGCAGTTCTGGGATAGTTTCTCAACCTGATTCCTTGACAGTTCATCCTTTATTGTGAGGTGCTGATCCTTTGTGGGAATATTATGGTCGGCAGTGGCGATTGTTTTCTCAGGCCGGAATACTTTTATTCCTCTCTGCCTGAGCCCGTTGAATGCCTGCGGACTTGTTACCTCATGAATATAGTGCCTGTCGATGTACAATACATCAGGGCCTTCCTTTATTGAGCGGACCACATGTCCGTCCCA
>CAZEYY010000020.1:0-25867 GCA_964516485.1 uncultured Rikenellaceae bacterium | reverse complement strand
ATGAATGCTTCAACAGATGCAGTTATAATATCCGTATGAGCTGAAAATCCGTAAAACATTTTTCCGTCATATTCAACCTGTATGTGTACTTTGCCAAGGTCGTCACTTCCTTTAGTAATAGCCTGAATAAGAAACTCCTCAAGGTGTACTGTCTTGGATATGAGTTGTTTAACTGCTGTGAATGATGCGTCTATTGGACCGTTTCCGGTGGCAGTTGCATAATGTAGTTCGCCGTTGATCTTAATACCAACAGTGGCTACTGGCATCAGTGATTTTCCACAGGTAACCTGAAGCATGTCGAGTTTGAGTGATTTCTCACCCTGGAATACAACACCTGCCAGGACTTTAATATCCTCATCCTTTATTTCTTTTTTCTTATCAGCCATCAGCAGGAAGCGGTGGTAGATCTCGTCGAGTTCCTCTTTGCCGAATTTGAAGCCAAGGAGCTCAAGCCTATGGTTAAGGGCTGCTCTTCCGCTTCTTGCAGTAAGGATTATTGAAGATTCCTTGATACCAACTTCCACAGGATCAATAATCTCATAGTTCTCCCTCTTCTTAAGCACTCCGTCCTGGTGAATTCCTGATGAATGAGCGAATGCATTTCTTCCGACAATGGCCTTGTTAGCCTGTACAGGCATGTTCATAAGTGTTGATACAAGCCGGCTTGTGCTATATATAAGCTTTGTATTTATGTCGGTCCTTACATTCAGGTCATAATGGCTTTTTATTATCATTGCCACTTCTTCGAGTGAGGTGTTTCCTGCCCTTTCACCTATACCGTTAATAGTCACCTCAACCTGGCGGGCTCCGTTTATAACACCCATCATAGTGTTTGCGGTAGCCATTCCAAGGTCATTATGGCAATGAGTTGAGATTGTTGCCTTGTTTATATTCGGAACATTTTCAACAAGGTACCTTATCTTTGCGCCATACTCTTCAGGGAGGCAGTAACCTGTTGTATCCGGAATATTCACAACAGTAGCCCCTGCTTTGATTACGGCTTCTATTACCCTGGCAAGAAATTCGTTTTCGCTTCTTCCGGCATCCTCAGCGTAAAATTCAACATCATCAACAAATTTGCGTGCATATTTTACTGCATCAGCAGCCCGTTTTATTATCTCCTCAGGAGTTGTACGGATCTTGTGCTGAATATGCATTGGAGAGGTACCGATACCTGTATGTATCCTTTTCTTTTTTGCATACTGCAGTGCCTCGGCAGCCACCTCAATATCCTTTTTAACAGCCCTTGTGAGGGCACAGATAACAGGATTTGAGATTGCCTTTGATATCTCCACTACTGAGTTGAAATCGCCCGGACTAGAAATCGGAAAGCCAGCCTCAATGACATCGACTCCCAGGGCTTCCAGGGCCTGGGCAACTTCAATTTTCTCAATTGTATTAAGCTGGCACCCTGGCACCTGTTCTCCATCCCTGAGGGTGGTGTCGAAGATAATGACCTTATCGTTCATACGAATTCTATGTTTATTTTTAATATTATTTACTATTTGACTGGCCTGAGCTTTCTCACAGCCGTACCGGTTTTCCAGATCTCTGAGCTTCCGAGTTCTTTCAGTTCGGCATCGAGCTTCTGCTTGTAATCAGGTGAACTTAAAGAACTGATGACCCTTTCACATTCCGCACCTGTCTTAACTTTATTATACAGATCCTTGAAAACGGGAAGCGTTGCCTGCATGAATTTAGGTCTCCAGTCGAGGGCTCCTCTCTGGGCTGTTGCACTGCAGTTTGAGTACATCCAGTCCATTCCGTTCTCATCCACAAGCCTTATGAGACTCTGGGTGAGTTCCTCAACTGTCTCGTTAAATGCTTCGGAAGGTGAATGACCATTCTCGCGAAGTACCTGGTACTGAGCATCCATGATACCTGCAAGGGCACCCATAAGCACACCGCGTTCACCTGTAAGGTCACTGTAAACCTCATGCTCGAAAGTTGTCGGGAAGAGATAGCCTGAGCCAATAGCTATACCCAGGGCGAGTGTTCTCTCTTCAGCTCTCCCTGTGAAATCCTGAAATACCGAATAGCTTGAATTGATACCGGCGCCTGCAAGGAAGTTACGACGAACACTTGTTCCCGATCCCTTTGGTGCACATAATATTACATCAATATCAGCAGGAGGGATGACCCCTGTCTGTTCTTTATAAGTTATTGAAAATCCATGTGAAAAATAAAGTGCATCACCTTTCTTAAGATGAGGTTTGATCTTTGGCCATAATATTCTCTGTGCGGCATCTGAAACAAGATACTGGATGATTGTTCCTTTTTCTGCAGCTTCTTCTACATTGAAGAGAGTCTTACCGGGAACAAATCCGTCTTTTACGGCCTTGTCCCAGTCGGCTTTGAATTCAGGAGCCTGACCAATTATTACATTGATGCCGTTATCTTTCATGTTAAGAGCCTGAGCGGGGCCCTGTACTCCATATCCGATAATTGCAACAACTTCTTTTTTAAGAACTTCACGTGCTTTTGAAAGTGGAAACTCTTCTCTTGTAACTACTGTTTCAAGTACTCCGCCAAAATCAATTTTTGCCATGGTTTTAAATTTTAATTATTTGTTTCCTGTTAAATTTTTCTATTTGATATTCTTTTTGTTTTCTTTTCTTTTGCCCTGAGCCCTCCCGATGCTATCGGGAGCCCTGCGCCTCTTTCAGTTAAGAGTTCTAAAATTATCTCCCTTGAAGTTATTTGCTTCATCCATTTCCTGCAGGTAAGAGGTAAGCTCCTTGACCTGTTTTGTAATTGCCACCCTTCCCGATTTTGCGAACTGGAGCACGCCATAAGGTTCAAGCTGGGTAAGCATTTTCGCAATATCAGCTCTGTGCCCGGTCTTTTCAATAATCATAAACTCAGGAGAAACTTCAAGTATCCGGGCATTGTGTGAGCGGACAATATGATCAATTATATTCCCGCTGAGCAAGGCTTTTGTTGATACTTTGAATAATGCAATTTCCTGATATATAATCTGTTCTGAAGTGTGAACAAATACTTTCAGCACATCGACAAGCTTTTCCATCTGCTTTGCCACTTTCTGAACCAAATCACTTGTTGTTGTGACAACTATTGTGAGGAGGTATACTCCCTGCACTGCTGATTCAGAGGCTGTAAAGCTCTCAATATTGAGCTGCCTGCGGGTAAGTATTATTGTTATCTGACCGAGTATTCCTATATGGTCCTCGGTAAAAAGCGATATTGTGTACTCCTGTTTCATTTTCTATTATCTGTTTGTCTTGTAGTCATTTAGTCATGCGGTCTTGCGGTTCCCGCTGAGGCGGGATCTCCACTTCGTTTCGACTTGCGGTCTCTTTGTTGCTACTCCAGCCTAATCTCACCAACACCGGCTCCGGGGATGATCATAGGGAAGACGTTTTCCTTTTTCTCTACCTTGATTTCAAGAACATAAGGTCCGGGATCATCGAGCATTTCTTTCAGAGCTCCCTCAAGATCAGTTCTTTTAACTATTTTCCTTGCTGAGATATTGAAGGCTTTTGCAACAGCAACAAAATCAGGATTGACAAGTTCGGTAGAGGCATATCTCTTTTCGAAGAAGAGGTGCTGCCACTGGCGGACCATTCCCAGGAAGTTGTTATTCAGAATAATTACCTTAACCGGGATGTTGTACTGCATTATTGTTCCGAGCTCCTGAAGAGTCATCTGGAAGCCGCCATCGCCAATGAATGTTATTACATGCTTGTCGGGGCAACCCAGCTTTGAACCCATTCCTGCAGGAAGGCCGAAGCCCATTGTTCCCATTCCTCCTGAAGTCACGAGGCTGTTGGGATTTTTGTATTTAAAATACCTTGCTGCATACATCTGGTGCTGACCGACATCGGTAACGATAATTGCATCGCCCTTTGTCATATCCGAAACCATTTTAATTACTTCACCCATCTTGATTTCTCCGTTTGATGGTTTGGTCTCATTCTTTATTACCTTGTCATATTCGGCCTTGTCAAGAATACGGAACTCTCTTATCCACTTCTCGAAGGAATTTGGTTTTACAAGAGGGATCAGATGTGAAAGGGCTTCCTTTGCATCATTATGGATCTCAACATCCACGGTGACGTTCTTGTTTATTTCGGCATTATCAATTTCAATATGAATTATAGATGCCTGTTTTGCATATTTCTTAAGATTTCCTGTCACCCTGTCGTCAAAGCGCATACCTATAGCTAAAATAAGGTCGGCCTGGTTTGTAAGGATGTTGGGAGCATAGTTACCGTGCATTCCCAGCATGCCTGCAAAAAGCCTGTGATCAGAAGGGAAGGCAGATAAACCCAATAATGTTGAAGCTACGGGGATGCCAGTCTTTTCTGCAAATTCCCTGAGTTCTTTTTCAGCTCCTGAGAGCAGAATTCCGTGACCTGCCAGAATAAGAGGTCTCTCAGCATGATTTATCATAATTGCAGCTGATTCGAGTGCCTTTGTTTTCAGAGGCAGCCTGGGATTATAGCTTCTCAGATAATCACATTTCTTATATCTGAAATCAATTTTTTCAACCTGGGCATCCTTCGTAATATCTATAAGCACAGGTCCGGGCCTTCCGGTGCGGGCAATATAGAAGGCTTTTGCCACTGCTTCGGGAATATCCTCTGCATTTTTGACCTGTATATTCCATTTGGTTACAGGCATTGATATACCTATAATATCTGTTTCCTGGAAAGCGTCAGTCCCAATCAGCGTCGAGACTACCTGGGCTGTTATGAATACTGTTGGCACTGAATCGAGAAAAGCATTTGCAATCCCTGTTATCAGGTTTGTGGCTCCGGGTCCGGATGTGGCAAAGCATACTCCGGGTTTTCCTGAAACCATTCCATAAGCCTGGGCTGCATGGGCAGCGCCCTGTTCATGCCTTACAAGGATATGTTTAATTCTATCCTCATAGTCAAGCATCTTGTCGTAAAGAGGCATAATGGCTCCGCCGGGATAACCGAACACTGTGTCGACACCCTCTTCGATAAGAGCTCTTAAAAGGGCATCCGCACCTGATATTCTGTTATCTGTTTCAATCTCTTTTGTCGCGCTGGTCTTCTCCTTAGTCCTCGTCGTCTTCATATAATAGTGTTATTGTCTTGTTGTCTTGCGGTCATGCGGTCTTGCGGTCATGCGGTCGTGCGGTCTTGCGGTCTTGCGGTCTTTTTTATTATTTACGGTGCTATTAATTCTGCGAGCTAATCAATATGAATCCTTACACCGCCTGTATCAGCCGAGCTGACAAAGTATGCATACAGTCTAAGAGCCTGTGAGATAGGCCTGTTCCTTGAAGACGGCCTGAAAGCTTTGTCTCCCTTTGCAATTTCGGCTTTTCTCCTGTCTTCAAGTTCTTTTTCAGAAAGGAGTACATTCATTTTTCTTGCTGTAATATCTATTTCAATTTCATCGCCATTTCTGAGAAGTGCTATTTCTCCACCTGATGCAGCTTCAGGAGATACGTGACCTATTGATAATCCGGATGTTCCTCCTGAAAACCTTCCGTCGGTTATCAGTGCACATTTTTTGTCGAGGCCCATTGATTTAAGGTAGGAGGTGGGATAGAGCATTTCCTGCATTCCCGGACCGCCTTTGGGTCCTTCATACCTTATAATAACAACGTCGCCTGCCTTTACTGTTCCATTCAGAATACCTTCAACGGCATCCTCCTGTGATTCAAAGATGACAGCCTTTCCCCTGAATTTGAAAAGCGACGAGTCAAAGCCTGCTGTTTTGACTATGCTTCCTTTCTTTGCTATGTTTCCGAATAATACTGCCAGGCCTCCGTCCTTATTATACGGATGGGCGAGATCCCTTATACATCCTGCAGATCTGTCGGTGTCAGACTCCTTGTAATAAGAACTTTGTGAGCCCATTACAAGATTTGGTTTCATTCCAGGTGCACTTCTGAAAAACTCTGATGCCTCCGGAAGGGCTTTGCCTCCCATTATATCCCAGTCGTCAATTGCTTCCTTCAGAGTAGGATAGTCAACCCTTTTTACTGATGTGTCAATAAGTTTTCCCTTGCTCAGCTCACCCATTATACCAAGGATTCCGCCTGCACGGTTAACATCCTGTACATGGTAATGTGAGCTTGGAGCCACCTTGCAGATATTTGGTATTTTACGTGAAAGTTCATCAATATCCTTCATTGTGAAATCAACACCTGCCTCATGGGCTATTGCCAGAAGATGCAGCACAGTATTTGTTGACCCCCCCATTGCTATGTCGAGCGACATTGCATTGAGGAAGGCCTGGCGTGTTGCAATTGAACGAGGAAGGACAGACTCATCACCTTCTTTGTAGTACCTGTTCGCCATGTTTACAATGAGACCTGCAGCTTTTTCAAAAAGCTTCACCCTGTTTGAATGAGTTGCAACAATTGTTCCGTTACCGGGTAATGCCAGTCCAAGCGCCTCATTGAGGCAGTTCATTGAGTTGGCAGTGAACATGCCTGAGCAGGAGCCGCATGTTGGACAGGCTTCCCTTTCAATGGCGCTTAATTCACTGTCGCTTACCTTGCTGTCGGCTGCAGCTACCATTGCATCTATCAGGTCGAGATACCTGTCATCAAGTTTACCGGCTTCCATCGGACCTCCTGAAACAAAGACAGCAGGGATATTAAGCCTCATGGCAGCCATAAGCATACCGGGAGTTATCTTGTCGCAGTTGCTTATGCATATCATGGCATCGACAGTATGCGCATTGCACATATACTCAACGCTGTCGGCAATCAGGTCGCGTGAAGGGAGGGAATACAACATTCCTCCGTGCCCCATTGCAATACCATCATCTATCGCTATTGTGTTGAATTCGGCAGCAAAGCACCCCAGTTTTTCTATTTCTCTCTTGACAAGCTGACCTATTTCGTGAAGATGAACATGGCCCGGAACAAACTGTGTGAAAGAATTAACAACAGCTATGACGGGTTTTCCCATCTGTTCCTGTTTCATACCGTTTGCCTTCCATAGGCTCCTGGCTCCCGCCATATTCCTGCCAACAATTGATGTTGCGCTTCTGAGTTCTTTTTTCATAGAATATTCTTTTATAAAAAAGGCTCTCCGGTTTCCCGGAAAGCCTCTGTATATTTAAAATATTACATATCATTTCCGGATCATTGGCCTGAAGCAATAATGACGAGGACTATAATATGTAGGACGTTTAACTTCATTTTTTCTTTTCTGCTGGCAAATGTATTTAATTTTTTAATATCTCAAAGAAATTAGCTCGATTTTTTTCAGTTATTATGTAATATATCATAAATCTGTTAATCTAAGTCGATTTTTTTGTTTAGAAAATTAACAATGCACTTTTACGGAAAATACTGTTTTTCTGTCAGAACAAGTTCATTTTTATGCCTGATGACAATCTTGTCCATACATCTTTTTACCTGACTCATGAAAGAAAAGGCGATTCTCGTTAATTATTATGCTATTGTCAGCACCATCATTCATTTTCACTAAAAAAATGATTATATTCGTGAATCTAACAATCCTTGTAATATGCAGATAATGAGAAGTTTTTTTATTGTTATTTGCTTGTCGCTGATAAGTACTTCATCTTTTTCCCAGAAAAAGCAGGCTCTTAAACAGAATAACAGAAGGCTTGAAAGGGTGATCAATTCAGGATGGACTTTCAATTATTTTCCAAAAGAAAGCACACCGAAAAACTATGAGGTATTCGGATTTGACGATTCAAAATGGCCGGTTGTATCCCTGCCTCATTGCTGGCGTACATACGAGACTACGGGAGAGTCTGATCCTTTTGTGCCTGCAAGCGTTGAGGATGACAATATGTACTGGTGGACAGGATGGGGCTGGTACAGGAAGAGATTTTCACTTACAAAGGAATATTATGGCAGAAAGGTGTTTCTTGAATTTGATGGCATACAGAAGAACTGCAGGGTGTGGCTTAACGGGAAGCTTCTTGGTGAGCACAGTGGCATTGGTGGTCCTTTCGATTTTGATGTTACCTCCCTTGTAAAACCTGAAGGTTCTGATAATGTCCTTGCAATAGCTGCGAATAATTTCCAGGATACTGACGTCCCTTTTCATATTGATGCCGGTGGTAATTATTATGAATACGGAGGGATTTTCAGGGGAGTCAGGATAGTACTTAAGGATCAGCTTCATATTCCCATGCAGGGTTCGTCAGCTCATGAGGGAGGTGTTTTCCTGACAACTCCTGCCGTGAGTGAAAAAGAAGCAGTTGTAAGAATCAGGACCTGGGTAAAGAATGATTATACTGTAAAAAAGAGCTGCACTCTTCAGTCAACAGTTCTTGATGCATATAATAAATCAGTACAGACTGTCACTTCGCAGGCTGAGATTAATCCGGGCCAGCTGTTCATGTTCGATCAGACCTTTAAGTCAATTAAGGTTCCCAGACTGTGGTCGCCTGATAGCCCTTACCTTTATACAATCCGTACGGAAGTCATAGACGGAACCAGTATAGTTGATGTACTTAATACACCACTGGGTATCAGGTCAGTGGAATGGGATAAAGCAAGTGGAACACTTAAGCTGAACGGTTCAAAAGCTGAGCTCAAAGGCGGAAACAGGATTCAGGATTATCCCTGGATAGGCGCAGCTGTGCCCGAATGGATTGCAGCTATGGATCTGCAGTTTAAAAAAGCTAAGCTCAACTGTAATTTTATCAGGACAATAAATATTCCGGACAACAGGATTATATATGAAGAGGCAGCAAAATCAGGAATCCTGATCAGTGCGGAAGTTCTGGGACTACCTGATAAAAATGCCTCTGCTTCCGATATTGAACAAAAAGTGAAAGGCATTGTAAGAACCCTCCGGAATAATCCGGCCGTTGTAATGTGGAATACAGCAGATGAGAACGGAATGGCAGCAGTATCAGGCATTTTGCAGGCAGAAGATCCGGGAAGGCCCTTTGTGAAGGAAAGAATTAAACCGAATAATCCTCTGACTGTCAGTGATTTTGATAAGAGTGATGTAAGTCCGGATAGTGGTGAACCGGCCAGGCTTATTCTTACTTCCACTCATAGCACATTCAGTGCTGACAAGGGGTCTGTTGCTGTTATTTCAGCATCAGTTGCCGATGGAAACGGAAAAATAGTAAACGGAACAAGAAGGAACCTTCGATGGACCGTTACAGGACCGGCAGTCCTTGTGGGCCCGGCCGATTTTTCAGGCGATGATCCGGGAAAGCAGAATTCTGCAAATGGCTGGTATAAGGGACTTCCGGCAGTTAATATAATAAGGTCAACAGGTCAGCCCGGAAAGATTAAAGTCACTGTTTTTTCAAGTGGTCTGGCATCGGGAATAACCGGGATAACTGCAATTGAGAATAAGCCTGATTATTCGGTGATCAGGGAACAGGTACTTGCTGAGGAGGGCAGAAAACCGGTAGCACGACTGATTATCAATCTTAACAGGCTCGAAGAGGTGCCAAAGGAGATAGTTTATGTTAATGAACAACTCAGCTTTACAACAGGCAGCAGGGAATTGCTTGTAAGGAGTGTACGGGATTTCATCAAGGCAGGAAATTCATCTGCGGATACAACTTCTGTTGAGTTCAGGGCCCTGTCGGAGTGCCTGGCAGGACAGCTTCTGAACAATGGGGGAAAAATGTCGGCTGATGACTACAATTACAATGTTGATCATTTCAATAACTGCAGGCTTATTTTTTCATATATAATGGCCACAAAGCTGCCGCCTTTATATAAGGAGACATTAAGAAAATATTATTCCAGGTCGGTAATTACACTTGGCAGTGAAAAGAATGCAGGGGATGAGATGAACTGGCTTAACTGGATCCCTTCAGGAGGACAGGTAGTTATTGTGCAGGATGAAAAAACTAAAACCGGGATGAAGGGAGTTATCTATACAAAAAAGACTGACCTCAATGATATTATAACCCTTATCTATCCACAGTTTGCCACGTTTTCAGAATTCGGAAGGGAAAGAGCCCTTACCTTTATCAATAAAATGAATCCATATATTGATGAAGTGAAAGCGGGACAAGCACCAGTCTATTCCGCACGACCGGGTGAGATGATCCTGATCCCTCTTTTTAAGTTCATAAGTGAATAGATAAAAGATAAAAGGCGAAAGGCGAAAGACAAAAGTCGAAAGGCAAAAGTATACTGGTGTTTCCTGCCTTGGGTCCTTCGCCCTTCGCCCTGCGCCCTTCGCCCTTCGCCTTTCGCCCTTCGCCTTTCGCCTTTATATGATAAGTCCTCTGTTAAAATCTGACAGGTTGAAGGAATCTTAAAATTTTATATATTCGGAGAAAATTACTAAACCTGTATACAATGAAAAAGACTATCTATGCACTTATTATGTTAGTGGCTGTTTCAGGCCTTGTCATAAGTTCACTTACTTCATGCACAAAAGCGCCTAAGAATATCGGGCTCCAGCTTTACTCCTTAAGGGATTCAATAAAGAACAATGTACCGGCAACAATTGAGAAGGTTGCAAAGATGGGTTATACCTTTGTTGAGCCTGCCGGATATAACAGCGGTAAATTCTATGGAATGGAACCATCTGAATTTAAGGCACTTTGCGAAAAGAATGGTCTGCCAATCCTCAGCTCACATTGCGGCCAGGCTCTTCCTGATTCAGCAAACCGTGAAAGCACAATGGCATGGTGGGACGCATGCATCGATGCACATGCAGCACTGGGTGTAAAATATATGGTACAGCCTTTCATGGGTGGTGATGCTTATCAGAGTCTGGATGTCCTTAAAAAATATTGCGACTATTTCAATGAAATCGGTGCAAAATGCAAGGCAAAAGGCATTCGTTTCGGATACCACAATCACGACAAGGAATTTTCAACCCAGCTTGACGGGCAGACAATCTATGATTTCATGCTTGCCAATACAGATCCATCTCTTGTTATGTTCCAGATGGATATTTACTGGACAGTTGTGGGAGGTAAAAATCCTGTTGACTATTTCAATAAATACCCTGGCCGTTTTGAATTATGGCATATTAAGGATAAAGAAGAAATTGGCGCAAGCGGCATGATGGATTTCAAATCAATATGGGCTGCTGCAGCCACTTCAGGTTTACAGTATGGCATTGTTGAGGTTGAAGAATACAATTACGACCAGTTTACAAGCTGCAAAATGAGCGTTGACTTCCTCAATGCTGCTGATTATGTAGTAATGCCGAAATAATCAATTTAATTTATAATATATTAACCGCAAAGTTTCTGAAAGAATCCCTTGCGGTTAATATGTTTTTCTGACAGCCATTAATAATACCTCAATTATAATGAAACCGGGATTTGTAAAATTGATTCTGGCAATCCTGCCATTCATAGCTTTCTCCTGCGGAGATAAATACTATACCGAAGCTGATTTCAAAAAAGTGCTGAAGGTTGATTCTCACTTCCATATCGACAGCGATAAGGGGATATCCGAAACGCAGGCTGCTGAAGACAATATGGTATTGATTACAATAAATGTCGATCATGCGCTTGCTGAAGATATTCAGAAGCAGCTCGACCTGGCGCTGAATTCGGTAAAAAAATATCCCGGCAGGGTTTTTTATGAGCCCACATTCTGGTTCGACACAACAGCCTGGGGAACAGATCAATGGAGCAGTAGTGTTATATCTGAACTCGATAAGGATATCAATGAGGGTGCAATAGGAGTGAAAGTCTGGAAAAATATAGGAATGACGGTCCGTGACAGGAATGGGAAATTTATTATGATAGACGATCCTGGTCTGAAACCTGTCTTCGATCATATAATAAGCAGAAATCTTCCTGTTACAGGTCACCTCGGAGAACCAAAAAATTGCTGGATGCCTCTTGAGAAAATGACAATATCGGGAGACAGGAACTATTTCACGGAGAATCCGCAATACCACATGTTCCTGCATCCTGAATATCCTTCGTATGAAGACCAGATAAATGCAAGGGATCATCTGCTTGAACTTCATCCCGATATGAAATTCATCGGATGTCACCTCGCGAGCCTTGAGTATGATGTTGATGAACTTTCAAAACGTCTCGATAAATTTCCAAATATGGCAGTTGATATGGCTGCAAGGATCTGCCACCTTCAATACCAGACAGTTGCGGATCGTGAGAAAATAAGGAACTTTTGCATAAAATACCAGGACAGGTTACTTTATGGAACCGATCTTTCAGACGGATGGGCGAAAGATCCTGATGAACTTGCTGAAATTCTACATAATACATGGCTGGCCGACTGGAAGTATTTTGTTACTGATGAGGAGATGCAGACAGGACAGTTTGAAGGAAAATACAGGGGACTAAAGCTGCCTGCAGAGGTTGTCGATAAGATATTTCACGGAAATGCGATCAAATGGTATAATCTGAATATCAGGTAGTAAAATGAAAAACAGCCTTGTTATTGTTTTATCAGTTGTTTTACTTTTAAGCGGATGCAGAGGCAGGAATGCTTCTGATGCTTCGCTGACAGGAGCATCAGGAGACAGCCTCCCTGTGGTTCTTGCAGAAGGGCACTCTGACCTTATCCTTTCCGGCATGGTCAATGAAGCTGCCATGGCCTTTGCAAAGCATGTCATTCCTCTCAGACCTGATGAAATGATAGAATACAGGGCGGAACTTCGAAAGAGCATAATTGAAAAGGCAGGAATATTTATTGACCACAAGCTGCCTCTCAACATCAGGGAGAAATCTAAGACAGCTATGAAGGGCTATACAATCAGGAACATTGTATACCAGGTGCGTCCAGGCATTTATGCAACTGCAAACCTTTATGTTCCTGATGGGAAAGGGCCATTCCCCGGTGTGATAAATATGCTCGGGCACTGGCGCAAAGCCAAGATCGATTCAAGCGGACCACAGGCCGTTGGGCATGTGCTTGCACGGGCAGGGTATGTTTGTCTGACAGTTGATCCATGGGGAGCAGGAGAGAGGTCAACAGTCCATGGTGATTTTGAATACCATGGCGGAACACTTGGCGCTTCGTTAATGGATGTAGGAGAAACTCTTCTTGGATTGCAGGTCTCCGATAACATGAGGGGTATTGACCTGCTCTGTTCACTTGCGGAAGTTGATCCGGAAAGGATCGGAGCAACCGGCGCCAGCGGCGGAGGCAACCAGACGATGTGGCTGTCTGCAGTAGATGAGAGGGTAAAGGCCTCAGTGCCTGTTGTCAGCGTGGGCTCGTTTGAATCGTATATTATGCGTTCAAACTGTATCTGTGAACTGCTGCCTGACGGACTTACATTCACTGAAGAAGCAGGCATAATAGCCCTGCATAATGCTCCTCTTCTGATAAATCATTTAAAGGACTCCAATCCTACTTTTTTCCCTTCCGAGATGCTGCGAACATATTCCAATGCACGCAAGGCATTCATGGCTTCAGGTCTGGGAAATAATATCGCATACAGGATCTTTGACCTGGAACATGGCTATATGAAGGAGGACAGGCAGGCAATGCTTGGCTGGTTCAATCTCCATCTGAAAAATGAAGGTGACGGATCACCGGTAACCGAAAGTCCTTTTGAACAGCTTACTGAAGAAAAACTCATGGTTTTCAGGACAGGAGAAAGAGACAGGGACGTAGTTTCAACTGATCTGTACTGCATAAACAGGGGTAAGGAGCTTAAGGAAAAGTTCAGCCAGACTGCACGAGTCAATGCTTCAGAGAAAAAAGAAGAACTTCAGAAAATGCTCAGGATCGGGAAGGATATCAATGTAGCTTCAATAACAAAGCTTCCTGAATTAAAGGGCTGGGAACCTGTTGTTATCCGGACTTCAGAAAACACACTGATTCCGGTCCTCCTGAAAGAACCGGAAGGGAATAATCACAACTATAACATCATCTGCAATCCCGGAGGTAAGGACTCCATATCACTGAGTCTTATCAGGGAATACTCTGATAAAGGCGAAGGTATTGCAATTGTAGACCTCAGGGGTACAGGGGAACAGATCTCAACTTCTTCAAAATCTTATGATTATAATGGACAGCTTCATACCTTGTCAAGGGCAGAGCTGTGGCTTGGGAAATCAATTATGGGCGAATGGATCAGGGAACTGGACCTCCTCACAAGGTATCTTGTTGATGAGATGAAAGCCGGTAACATACTTATTGACGGGACTAAGGATGCCGGCATGGCTGCCCTTTTTCTGGGAGCTCTCAAAGAAAAACCAGATAAAATTATTATGAGACAATCACCTGTCAGCTATCTCTTCGATTCCAGGCAAAACCTTGACTTCTACACAATGGGCATCCATATACCCGGATTTCTTGTATGGGGAGATGTATCACTTGCTGCAGCACTTGCATCAAAGGATATCACCATGACTGATCCTCTTACTATGTCGGGTCGCAAACCCGGAGAGGAAAGCCTTGTAAAATACAGGGAAGAATTTGCCCTGATGGAAAAACTGACCGGCTCAAAAGGCTTAACCAAATTCCGGTAAACAGATACTTTAACAGCAGCAGATGCAGGATTTGTGAGACTGATTTTCCTGCAGGAGGTGAATAAATAATTGCCGAAAAATTATTCTCTGTAAAAAATTCAGATTAATTTCAGAGATTAAAATCAGTCCGACATGTCAAAAAACAAAATCTCGAGACGTAAATTCGTAAGGCAGAATACACTGGCCGGTCTCGGCGCTATTGCCTTAACAGCTTCACCTTCAATTTTTTCAGCTTGTTCCGGTAGTGCTCCGGCAATTCTTGGAGGCAGTCCCCTGCACAGAAAAGCCTGGCCGGTATGGCCTCAGTGGAACACAGAAACTGACGAAGCAAGGTTTCTTGAGGTACTAAGAAGTGGTGTGTGGTCACGTTCAAAGCTTGTAAAAGAGTTTGAAGAAAAATGGGCAGCTGTTTGCGGAACAAAGAGAGGCCTGGGTGTGATAAACGGTACAAACGCCCTCATAGCCTCTCTTACAAATCTGGGGATTGGAGGCGGTGATGAGGTCATAGTTCCACCATATACATTTGTTGCAACAATACTGGCGGTACTTCAGACAGGAGCAATACCGGTGTTCGCAGACACCGATCGCGATACTTACCAGATTGATCCGGAAAAGATACGACAGAAGATAAATGCCAGGACAAAGGCAATACTTCCGGTTCATATACTGGGAATTCCGGCCGATATGGTGAAAATTATGGAGATAGCTGCCGAACATAAGCTTGTTGTAGTTGAGGATGCCTGCCAGGGATGGCTTGCAGAGATCAATAATAAAAAAGTCGGATCCTTCGGCAATGCAGGCTGTTTCAGCTTTCAGACAAGCAAAAACCTGCCAATGGGCGAAGGCGGTGCTATCGTAAGTGATGATGAGGAGTTCATGGACAGGTGTTATTCTTTTCACAATTACGGTCATGCATACGGTACACTTGCAGGAACAATCGGATCAGGTGCAGTAATGGCAGGCACAAAGCTGAGGATGGCTGAATATCAGGCTGTTATAGGATTGATTCAGATCGAGAGGCTTGAAAGTCAAACGGCAATAAGAAATCAGAATGCCGCTTATCTCAGAAAAGAAATGGCAGGAATCCCGGGGATAAAATCTGCAGTGGTGAAAGATTATGTGACAAGGCCTGCTGATCATATCTTTGCTTTCAGGTATGATA
The DNA here is from genome assembly GCA_964516485.1 of uncultured Rikenellaceae bacterium. Lineage (GTDB taxonomy): Bacteria > Bacteroidota > Bacteroidia > Bacteroidales > VadinHA17 > LD21. Next base: position 10,317 of record CAZEYY010000020.1, on the reverse strand, counting down.
AGGAACAATTCAGCGGACTCTCAAGGCTTAATTTCCAGAAGGCGCTTGTAGAGGAAGGTATCCCGTGTACGGGAGGGTATGCTCCCCTTAATAAAATGGAGTTTATACCTAATGCCTTCAAAACAAAAAATTACAAAAAAATGTATCCTGCTGAGCTGCTCGATTACAAAAGCTACATGGAGCAGAATAGCTGTCCGGTAAATGATCAGCTGTGTGACGAAACTGTCTGGATTACCCAGAACCTTCTTCTCGGAACAAGGGAAGACATGGAAGATATTGTTGCATCTGTAGAAAAGATAAGGGCTGCCGCAGATAAGATTGCAAGAATGGATAATCTTGTGCAGAGAGCACAGGGACAGGATTATGAATTAAGGTATTAATACGATTTTCAGACACCATAAAGCAAGAGAAATGTCAGAAAAAAATGAATATCCTCCCGTAGGATCAGAAATAACAGGCAATACTGAGTCAATGGCTGAAAACTTTAATCAGGGTTCAACACCTGATCCTGCAATTCTTGGAGGATCGCCTGTCAGGAACAAACCATGGCCTGCCTGGCCGGAATGGAACCAGGCAACTGATGAAGAGCTTATCCTGAAAGTGATGAGGAGCGGCGTTTGGTCAAGGGCAGGAGTGGTTGAGGAATTTGAAAAAGAATGGGCAAAGCTCATCGGATCAAAGCGATGCCTCGGTGTTGTAAATGGAACAAATGCACTTATTACTGCGCTTATCCAGCTCGGAATAGGTGCAGGTGACGAAGTAATAATTCCGCCATATACTTTCATTGCCAGCGTGCAATCAATATTCCAGGCAGGAGCTATTCCTGTCTTTGTTGATGTTGATCCAGAGACCTTCCAAATCGATCCTGGTAAAATTGAAGCAAGGATTACATCGAGAACAAGGGCTATTATGCCTGTTCATATTCTAGGATTGCCTTCCGACATGAACAGGATTATGGCAATAGCGAAAAAACATAAGCTGCTTGTAGTTGAAGATGCCTGCCAGTCCTGGCTTGCCGAAATAAACGGAAAAAAGGTCGGTACTTTCGGAAATGCAGGTTGCTTCAGCTTCCAGAATTCAAAGAATATCCCAATGGGTGAGGGCGGAGCCATTGTGAGTGATGATGATGAATTCATGGACAGGTGCTATTCCTATCATAATTACGGAAATCCCTTTGGAAGCGCTGTCGGGGAAGTGGGTTCCGGAACTGTAATTCCGGGCAATAAGCTGAGGCTCACCGAGTATCAGGCTGCTATAGGTCTGGCACAGATGGCAAGGCTTCAGGAACAGACCACAACACGGAATAATAATGCTGATTACCTTAAATCACGCATTAAGGATACTCCAGGGATTCTGCCTTATGTGTTTATTCCGGGCGTGACAAGAGCGGCATTTCATCTTTTCCCCTTCAGATACAAAAAGGAACAGTTCAGCGGACTCAGCCGTGAAAGTTTCCTGAAAGCCTTGCAGGCAGAAGGAATACCGTGCTCAGGAGGATATACACCCGTGAACAGGATGCCTTATATTGAAAATATTTTCAAATCGAAGAATTTCAAACTGATGTATTCTGAGGATTTGCTCGACTATAATAAATACATGGAAAGGACAAACTGCCCCCTGAATGATCAGCTATGCAGGGAAGCTGTCTGGTTTGGTCAGAATATGCTTATCGGGGATAAAAAGGACATGGATGATATAGCTGATGCCATTGAGAAAATTTCTTCAAATGCATCGCGGATAAAAGAAAAGACCGACAAAGCAGTATGATGTTTGTAATAGTTTAAAGGGCAATGTGTTATGAAGAGTAAAACAAGCAGAAGGAAATTCATATCAGTTGGCTCAATGGCAGGTGCAGGCGTATTAGCAGGCATCAGCCTGACACTGCCCGGTGAATTCAGAAGTTTTGACTATTCTTTTTCTTCAGGTGCTGCTGTTTCCTTAAAGCCGCGTTATTACCGCTGGCATGTAAACCAGGGACAGGAGTGGATTGAAGCCAACACAGGACATGCAAGTCTTGAATGGACACTGCCATTATCACAGACAGCAATAGTCCTTGTTGATGTCTGGCAGCGCCATTACATAAAGGATCCTGAAGAAAGAGCGGAAATAATAATAAATTCGAGGCTTATTCCTCTCCTTACTGCAGCCAGGAAAGCCGGCATAAGAGTAATACATGCTCCTTCGCCTGAAGTGGCAGTTACTCACAAAAACTGGGTGAAGTATCAGTCAAGAGAACAGGTTTACCCTAAAGCTGATGATTGGCCTCCCGCTGATTTCCGTTCCTCATCGGGGCAGTACAGTCAGTTTGCAATGCCCGCTGAGCCGATGGAAAAAGTCCGTCAGCAGATGCCTCCGCTGACTTTTCATCCCAAAGTGCTGCCTCTTGAAGGAGAGCCGGTTGTTGCAAACGGTATTGAACTTCATGAATACCTCAAAAGGAACAAGTTGCTTTTCCTGCTGTATGCCGGTTTCAATACAAACGCGTGTATAATTAACCGCGATTATGGTACAATAAGGATGAGAGACAGGGGCTACAGGATAATTCTGGTCAGGGATTGCACAACCGGAATGGAGTCGAAGGATACACAGGCAACTTTGGCTCAGACAAACGGAGCAATACTGTTCCTGGAGATGTTCGGGTGTTTTACAGTTGCTTCAGATGAGATAATAAGTGGGATAAAATCATAATTAATATAAATATAATATCATGAAAATCAGATTTATAAATACATTTTTGTTTGTCTTTTTTCTTCTTGTTCCTGTCGTATTAACAGGTCAGCAAAAGCAGAAAATAATTTTCGACTGTGACCTTGGGAGTGATATTGACGATGCTTTTGCCCTTGGACTGATACTTACAAGCCCAGAGTTCGAGGTGCTGGGAATTGTAATGGATCATGGACTGACCGATAAGAGGGCCCAGGTGGCAGCAAAGATGCTATATCTGACTAAACGGACTGATATCCCTTTGTATGTGGGCAGGAAGACGAACCAGATTGTGGGAACCGATACACCTGCAGAATACTCGGGGCAGTATTACTGGGCCGAAGGATTCACAAAGCTTAAACCCATTACGAAACCGGGAGCTGATTTTATAATTGAAACACTGAAGAAATATCCTGGTGAAGTAATCCTGATTACCGTTGGTCCGGTTACAAACATTGGAGATGTGCTTAAAAAAGATCCGGGTGCGCTGAAGCTTGCAAAGCATGTTTATTCAATGTTCGGATCGTTTTATCTGGGTTACGGAACCCTGGAGGAACCTGTTCCTGTACCAACACAGGAATGGAATGTTGTGGGGGACAGCGAGTCATCAAAAATGCTTGTATCGTCAGGAGCAAAGATTACATATTGCGGACTTGATGTCACAACAAAAGTCTGGTTTGACAAAGATCATCAGTTCAAGCTGATGCAGAGGCAGTCGCCTCTGACAGATGCTCTGAGTGCACTAACTGTACTGTGGGGCGGAGAAAAGCCCTGTCTTCATGATGCAGTAACTGTCGGCATGGTACTGTGGCCCGATCTGTTCGGAACAAGGCCGGCACATGTAAGAATTGAGGGAAAAGCTTTCACTGTAATTGATGAAAGCAGGGATTCTAATTCCGAAGTGGCCCTGACAGTAAATGTGAATGAATTTCTTAAAAGGCTGATGAACAGGTATATAAATCAGAATCTTGGTGATAATGAATAGGCTGCCTGCTGCCTGATATTTATAGGCATGGCAACAGAATTTTTGTGTTAATTAATTAACAATAAATGAAATGAGGTACAGTTTTTCTGATAAAGTGGCAGTCCGTTTTATTATGATCATTTTGTTGTCTGTTTTTTCAGAGAGTGTCATACTGACTGCCCAGCAAAGCAACAAGTCTCCTGTACCTCAGATTGCCGTTTTTGATATTGATGCCACTCCTCCTGTTGGCAGCTACATTGCTTATAATCCGGTGAAAAATACCTGGGATATGGGCCTCAGGGCCAGAGGTATAGTGCTGACCGGAGCCGGAAAACCTATATTATTATGTTCAATCGACTGGATTGGGATAGGAAATGACAGCCAGGATGAGTTTAAAAAGGTCCTAAGTGAGGCTGCAGGCACTACCCCCGACAGGGTTGCAGTACATACAATTCATCAGCATGATGCACCTATCTGCGACTTCGGGGCAGAGAAATACCTTCTGTCGAAAGGCCTTGATCCCATGTCCTTTGAAAGTACATTCACGAGGAAGATTCTCTATCAGTTAGCCGATGCTGTCAGGGCTGCCATGAAGGAACAGCAGCCGGTCACACATATAGGAATGGGAGAAGCAGAGGTCTTCAAAGTTGCTTCCAACAGAAGGATTGCCGGTCCTGATGGAAAGATCCGGGCAACACGCTATACGACAACAAAGGATTCTGCTCTGAGGGCTGAACCTGAAGGACTGATTGACAGGATGGTTTCCCTTGTAAGCTTCTGGAACGGTGATAAGCCTCTGGCGGTTTTAAGCTATTATGCCTGTCATCCGCAGAGCTATTACCTTACAGGATTGCCAAATCCCGACTTCCCCGGAATTGCAAGATTTTACAGGCAACTGGCAGTTCCTGATGCACTTCATGTTCACTTTAATGGAGCTGGCGGTAACCTTGGTGCAGGTAAATATAATGACGGATCTAAGGAAAACAGAGGTATTCTTGCCGAACGCCTTGCTGACGGAATGAAAAGAGCCTGGGAGGCTACAAAAAAGGAGCCTTTAACTGCTGATATGGTTTCATGGAAGATTGAACCCGTATCTCTGCCACCGGCAAAATACCCTGATAATTTTGATGAAGACCTTAAGATAAAGGGGAAGGATCAGATCTTTCTTACGAACTCGATCCCCAAAATTATGTGGCTGGAACGGTGCAGGCAGGGAAGAAAAATTGAAATCGGCTGTCTGTCTGTCGGAGATGCCCGTATTCTTCATATGCCTGGCGAGCTGATGGTTGAGTTTCAGCTTGCAGCCAGGGCTGAAAGGCCTGATCTGTTGGTTGCTATGGCTGCTTATGGCGATTACGGACCTGAATATATCTGTACTGATGCTGCGTATCTGGAAGGAGGTTATGAAGCCAGTGGCGCTTCCGGAGTCTCACCTGGATCAGAAAAGGTAATTATGGATGCCATAAAAAAGCTTCTCCGGAGATAACATTAGTTCATTATTTCTTACTTTTAGGGGATTATACCTGATTATTCATTTAAAATTAACAGGATGAAAAATAAGATTCTGTTGCGCTTATTCTTTTCTGCAGTTTTAATAAGCTCTTTTACTGTTATTTTATTAACAGGACAGCCGGCAGCTGCACCAGGCTGGAAAGCAGGACTTGCAAAAGCCGTTATAACACCACAGGAACCCATGTGGATGGCAGGCTATGCGTCACGCGATCATGAATCGGAAGGAACGCTTACCGATCTGTGGATCAAGGTGCTGGTCCTTCAGGATGCAAAAGGAAAGAAAGCTGTACTTATTACAAGTGACCTGCTGGGTTATCCTAAAAAACTTTCAGAGCAGATACGTAACCATATCTCTGTAAAATATGGTCTGACAAGGTCTCAGATAATGCTCAGCTGTTCTCATACCCATACAGGACCGGTGATCGACGGGGCCCTTTTTGATATTTATCCTCTTGATGCCAGGCAGAGAGAAGTGATAAGAAAATACTCTTCTGAGATCAGCAGGAAAATAGTTGATCTGACAGGTGAAGCAATAAAGAACCTGGCTCCTGCAAGTCTTTTTTCACAAAACGGAGTGGTGCGCTTTCAGGTAAACAGACGCAACAACACTGAAGCAACAGTGAATCTTATCAACGACATGAATGGTCCTAATGATTATGCGGTACCTGTTCTTAAAGTTCTTGATAATAAAGGCAATATGCTGGCAGTTGCATTCGGGTACTCATGTCATGCAACAGTACTGAGCTTTTACCAGTTCTCAGGCGATTATCCGGGATTTGCTCAACTTGAACTTGAAAAACTTTATCCTGGAACAACTGCAATGTTCTTCCAGGGAGCCGGAGCTGACCAGAATCCGCTTCCAAGGCGCACTGTTCCGCTCGCAAAGCAATATGGCAAGGAACTGGCTGCAGCTGTGGAGCGGGTTTTAAGCGAGGAAATGAAGCAGCTTGAACCAGGCTTGTCGACAGCTTATTCTGAAATTGACCTGAAGTTTGCGTCACCACCTTCAGAGGAGGAGCTTGTGAAAATTGAAAAAGAATCGACCGGCTATCTGAAAAGCTGGGCTGCCAGCCAGCTTAAAATACTGAAAGACAAGGATTCGCTGCGTACATCATATCCATATCCGATACAGGTGTGGAAGCTTGGCAGCCAGCCTGTTTTTGCCTTCGGAGGCGAACTTGTAATACAATATTCAATCGATATTAAAAAGATCTTTGGCCCTGATGTATTTATAATGGGCTATGTAAATGATGATATGGCTTATATTCCATCAGAGACAATATTAAAAGAAGGAGGATATGAGGGAGAATCATCAATGCGGGTCTACGGACTGCCTGCTTCATGGGCCCCTGGCATTGAAGCGACAATAATTAGTGAGATGAAAAAGCTTGCCGCCAAAGCCGGTATTTCTGAAGTTCAGGAAATGAAGAAGTGAATGTAAGATATTAATAAAAGGTACTGCTATGAAAACAAAAAATTATTCAAGAAGAAAATTCATTGCAACAACTGCCACAGGATCTGCTGCTGTTGCTGTTTCAGCTTCCGTGCCGGCTTTCGGCAATATTACTCCTGTCAGGAATGAATCAGAAAAGCTGGCTATCCTCGGAGGAACACCTGTAGCTCCGGAAAAGAAATGGCCCGAATGGCCCTATGTGGATGAGAGGGTTGTTGAAGAAGTTGTAAAAACCACCCGTAGCGGTATATGGTGCAGGATTCAGTCACCCAATGGGACAGTGCCTACATTTGAGAAGGAGTTTGCAAAACTCTTTGGGATAAAAACAAGTGTCAGCACAGGTTCCGGCACACAGGCTCTCAATACTGTTGTTGAGGCTCTTGGACTTGGTCCGGGTGATGAGATAATAACTTCCCCATACACCGATCCGGGAACAATTCAGAGTATCCTTGTAAGCAGGGCCCTGCCGGTAATGGCCGACCTCGATCCGGAATCATTCCAGCTCGACCCTGATGATGTGGAAAGAAAGATAACAAAAAATACAAGGGCGCTCATGCCTGTACACATGATGGGTCAGCCGTGTAACCTACAGAGAATAATGGAGATAGCAAAGAAACACAATCTCTTTGTAATTGAGGATTCATGCCAGGCTATTATGGCTGTTTACCAGGGAAAAAAGCTTGGTCTGATAGGCGATGCCGGCTGCTTCAGCTTCCAGACAAGCAAGGTTTTCTGCTGCGGTGAAGGTGGTGCAATAGTCAGCAACAACGAAGAGCTGATGGATAAATGCTATACCGTTATGAACCATGGAACTGCAAAGAGCGGCAGGACAACCACTATTGGATCAAAATACAGGATGAATGAGTTCGAAGGCGCCGTGCTTCTCGGACAAATGCCTGGCCTGAGGGAAAGACATGAAACAAGGAACAGGAATGCAAAATACCTTACCGAACAGCTTAAGGATATACCCGGCTTCCGTCCTCAGAAACTATATGAAGGCACAACAGAAGGTTCATACTACATTTACGCCTGGGCCTATAAAAAGGAACACTGGAACAATGCTCCTCGTGAGAAATTCCTGAAGGCTCTTGCTGCAGAAGGTATAAGCCTGAGTCCTTATATTGCCAACGGTTTGCACCGTGAACCATGGACAGAACATATACTCACACTCCCGGAGTACAAGACGATGTTTGGAGCTGCAAGGTTGAAAAAATTTAAGGATGAACTTAATCTCCCGGTTTGTGACCAGGTTTGCCAGGAGCTTGCAATGCTGTGGGCTTCAGGTCCTTTGACTGCAACTACCTCTGATATGGATGACCTTATTAAGGCTGTAAGGAAAGTATATTCAAACCGTGATAAACTGAACTCAATTTAACATCTTATTAATAATGAAACTGAAGGATTTTACACGCAGGGAATTTGTAAAGACAAATACTCTTGCCGGAATTGGAGCTGCCGTTGCAGGCCTGGCACCGGCTGTTGTGGCAAATTGTTCAGCTGATACCGGCATACCTGCCATTTTGGGAGGAGAGAAGATCCATTCAGGAGGATGGCCCGGCTGGCCTCAATGGAAGCCTTCTTACAACGAAAGCCTTCTGAAGGTCATGCAGAGCGGTGTCTGGTCACGTGCCGATATTGTAAATGAATTTGAAGAGAAATGGGCTGAGACAATAGGTTCAAAACGCTGCCTTTCAGTTGTCAACGGCACCAGCGCTCTGGTTACTGCTGTGGCAATGAATGATATAGGAGCCGGTGATGAGGTTATTGTGACTCCCTATACATGGATATCAACAATCCAGTCAGTTCTCCTTGCAGGAGCCATACCTGTTTTTGCAGATATTGATCCTGAAACTTATCAGATTGATCCTGAAAAGATTAAGGCAAAAATTACACCGCGTACAAAAGCGATACTGCCGGTACATATTCTTGGAATGCCGGCCGACATGGAAAAAATTATGGCTGTCGCTGAAGAACATAAGCTTATTGTTATTGAAGATGCCTGCCAGGCATGGCTTGCCGAGATCAATCATAAGAAAGTAGGAACTTTCGGACAGTCGGGCTGTTTCAGCTTCCAGAACTCCAAGCATCTTCCGCTGGGTGAAGGCGGAGCAATTGTGAGCGATGATGATGGATTCGTTGACAGATGTTATTCATATCATAATGTCGGATTTCCTCATGGTACTGTAATTGGCGGTGTAGGAGCGGGCTCTGTGATGCTTGGCACCAAGCTGAGGCTCACAGAATACCAGGCTGCTATAGGTCTTGCCCAGATAGGCATTCTGGATGAACAGACAACAATGCGGAATGAGAATGCGAAGTACCTGAGAGAACAGATAAAAGGCATTCCCGGGATAAAGCCTTATAAGCTATACAGGAATGTTACAAGGGCAGCCTTTCACATGTTCTGTTTCAGATATGATGAGAAGGAATTCAAAGGGCTGCCAAGAGACAGGTTTCTCAAAGCCCTCTCTGCAGAAGGCATTCCGAACATGACAGGATATGCGCCCTTCCTGAATAAACAGCCTTACCTTGAACATGCTTTCAATACAAAGAATTTCAGAAAGATGTACACTGCTGAGGAACTTGATTTCAAAAAGTATTCCGAGAGGAATGAATGTCCTGAAAATGACAGTCTGTGCATGGAATCAGTCTGGCTGCAACAGAATATGCTACTTGCCGAAAAAAAGGACCTTGAACATGTGGCAGATGCAATTGAAAGGATCAGGAAGAATGCTGAAGCAATAAAAAACAAAAGTTAATACCTTAATAAAAATTGTATCATTATGAGAATTTTGCGATTAATTACCGCCCTTATTTCTATTCCGGTTATTTTTATTTCTTGCACACCGGCACCTCCGGCTCAGGAACAACAGCCTGCCAGACCTGAGGGTGAAAAAAAGATCATAGCAACGGTCTATAATTCCGGATTTGAACATTCACACGATACATACAATGGCTTGTCGACAACAGCTGACGGGAAAGTGTATTATGTGCTCTGCTCCGAGCTGATGGATGTTGCCGGCCAGATGTATTGCCTTGATCCTGCAACACAGAAAATTGAACATGTCGGTGACCTCACAGAGATGGCCGGTGAAAAAGATATGAAGGTCGTGGCCCAGGGTAAGAGCCATGTGAATTTCTGGGAATTGGACAATAAGCTTTATTTCTCAACCCATCTTGGTTATTACAGCATAATTAACGGTATGGAGATGCCGGGAGTACCAACAGGAGATTATAAACCTTACCGGGGTGGTCATCTTCTTGTTTATGACAGGGTTACAGGAAAGACAGAATCCCTTGCAATAGCCCCTGGCGGAGAAGGGATACTCACAATGACAATGGATACAAAGCGCGGACTTATTTATGGCCTGACCTGGCCGACAGCTTACCTGTTCAGGTATGATGTTGCAAAAAAGGAAATGAAGAACCTGGGTCCGTATACAGGAAAAGCAGAATCAGTAAAAGGTGAAGAATACCGTGTTATATGCCGCTCAATAGCTGTTGATCCTGCCGACGGTACAGCTTACCTAACAAATGCCGACGGAGAAATAAAAAGGCTTCGCACAGGCTCAGATGTCCTTGAAACTATTGAGGGTGAAGATATGAGGAAGGATTATTTCGGGAAATATGAGGTTTCAACTGCAGGAAGCATGGCTTACAACTGGCGCCAGGTATTCTGGTATGC
>CAZEYY010000019.1:34794-38489 GCA_964516485.1 uncultured Rikenellaceae bacterium | reverse complement strand
AGGCTTGGCTCAATTACAGAAAAAACGACCAAGGCCCTTCTTGACATCAATGGCAAAACAGTGCTGCACCGTGCTGTTGAGAAATGTGCCTTGTCAGGATTTAATGACATAATTGTGAATGTGCACCATTTTGCCGAACAGGCAGAAGAGGAGATTGAAAATCTGAGAAAGGCTGGTTATAGTATTGAAATATCTGATGAGCGGGCAGGTCTCCTTGAAAATGGAGGGGGGCTTTACAAAGCTAAATGGTTTTTTGATAACAGACCTTTCCTTTTATATAATGCTGATATTGTATCAGACTATGATATAACCGCCTTATTCAGTTATCATCAGAAAAAAGGCTGTATCGCAACACTTGCCACACGGCACAGACCTGGGAAACGCTTCATCCTTGTTGATTCTGAAGGCCGTCTCAGAGGATGGAGGAATATTGAGACAGGGGAGGAGAAACTAAGAGGCGTTGCTTCATCTGAAGGACTTGATGAGATCGCTTTTTCAAGCATGCATATTGTTGAACCGGAGATTTTTAACTATATGAAGCCCGGAAAATACTCTATGATCGACCTGTATCTGGAACTTGCAGCAGATATTCCTATCTATACTCTTAAGGACGATGAAGGCTACTGGGTTGATGTAGGCACTCCCGAAAGCCTTGAAAGAATCCGTATGATACTCTCACAACTGACTTCAGGTTCCTGATCTGAACCACTTCTTCCTCTTGGTTGTAATTACTCTGCGCTCTGTGCCCTTAGCCCTTAGCCCTGCGCCCTGCGCCTTCCCTCACACCTTCCAGAATGTCCGTGTGAATATTACAAGAACCATAATTATTTCAAGCCTTCCAAGTATCATAAGCAGGCTGAGAAAAATTTTTGTAAGATCAGGAAGATGGAAATAATTCTGAAGCGGACCAACTGTTCCAAGGCCGGGACCAATATTTCCAAGCGAGGCTGCAACTGAGCTGGAAGCAGTCAGTACATCGGGGCCTGTCAGTGTAACTACAAGAGTGCCAAGCATAAAAATAAAAAGATAGAGAACTGCAAATGACAGTATTGAGATATTTGTTTTTTCACCAACCGATTTGCCGCTGAACTTGATCCCTGAAATTACATTCGGATGATTCAGTTTTATAAATGCACTCCTGATGTTCTTTATAATGATCAGGTGTCTCGCCATTTTAATACTTCCTGTTGTAGACCCTGTGCTTGCACCTGCAAAATAAAGCATGAAAATAAGAATCTGACCTGCAACCGGCCAGAGCAGGTAATCAGCTGATGAGAAACCGGTAGTTGTGATTATTGAAATTGTATTAAAGAAACCGTGACGGATCGATTCTTCAGGATTTACAGTGAAACTGACATGCAGCAATGAGCTTGCGGCAGTGCCTGCTATTAAAACTGCTCCCAGGTAGAACCATAATTCTTCATTCTGAGCAACCTTTCTGAAATTCCTCTTTACAAGATAATAATAAACGATCTGGCTGACACCTGCCAGAAACATGAAAAGCATTACAATATACTGACTGTAAGTTGAATATGAGATAAGGCTGTCATTTTTTGTGGCAAAGCCTCCTGTGGCGATCGTGGCAAATGAATAACAAATACTCTCGAATAAATTCATGTCTCCCAGGCTCAAAAGGATTATTTGCATTATAGTGAGCCCGGTATATATGTATAATATCCTGATTACAATTGATTTTGTTTTTGGATGGATCTTTTCCTTTAAGGATGATTCCAGGGTAAATATCTGAAAACCAGTAATTTTAAGCGATGGAAGGATTATTATTACAAGAGCTACAAAGCCCAGACCGCCAATCCAGTGTGTAAGACTTCTCCAGAATAAAACCGAATGAGGAAGAATTTCAACATCCCTGAAAACTGTTGAACCTGTTGTTGTGAAACCTGAACTTGATTCAAAAAACGCGTCAGGGAAGGAGGTAAGAGTACTACTCAGAAGGTACGGGAGAGAACCAAGCAGGAGGAAGATAATCCATGCAAGACTTACTACAAGGTAACCATCCCTGTTGCTGAATTTCTTATAGTCTGCATCTGATGTTATAAACCTGAAAAAAGCTGCAAGAAGCAGTGAAAAAACAGCCGACCATATAAAGGGATCTGGCGATTCCCTGTAAATAAATGCAACCGGAAGACAGGTCAGAAAGGCTATTGTTTCAATAAACAGTACTGTGCTCAAAACCCTGATAATCAGGAATGGATTTATAAGTTTCATCAGGTAATCCCGGTATTTTCAAGGATACAAATATAAGCAATAATTGAAAGTCGTATGATGCCATTTTCTGCATCTGAATCTTGTTAAGTGTAGACAAAAGTCATTGATTGGTCATTTTTTAATCATATATTTGAAGTGTTGAATCTGTCAGTCTTTCAACTACAGTTCACCTGGATATTACAATTAAAAAAATTAAGAAAAATGGGAAGAGTTCTTGTAATTGGCGCTGGCGGTGTTGGTACAGTAGTCGTACATAAAATGGCACAGCTACCTGAAGTTTTCAGTGAGATTCTGCATGCAAGCAGGACAAAATCAAAATGTGATTCCATTGCTGAAAGAATAGGTGATAAGAGGCTGAAAACGGCCAGGGTTGATGCCGATAATGTTCCTGAACTTGTAAAACTGATAAAATCATTCAAGCCGGATATTGTTGTCAATGTTGCGCTTCCATACCAGGATCTGCACATAATGGATGCATGCCTTGAAACAGGAGTGGCATACCTTGATACTGCCAACTATGAGCCGCTTGAAGAAGCCAAATTTGAATACAGCTGGCAATGGGCATACCAGGAGCGATATAAAAAAGCCGGCATCACAGCTATCCTTGGTTGTGGCTTTGACCCTGGAGTGACATCGATTTTCACTGCCTATGCCGCGAAACATCACTTTGATGAACTGCATTACCTTGATATCGTCGATTGCAATGCCGGTGATCATGGAAAACCCTTTGCAACAAATTTCAATCCTGAAATAAATATCAGGGAGGTTACCCAGAAAGGAAAATACTGGGAAAATGGTAAATGGGTGCTTACAGCACCTCATGCTATCCACAAGCCTCTGAATTACCCGGAAATCGGACCTAAGGAATCGTATGTGATTTATCATGAGGAACTTGAGTCTCTTGTTAAAAATTATCCTTCACTGAAAAGGGCTCGCTTCTGGATGACTTTTGGTCAGGAGTATCTGACTCACCTGAGAGTTATTCAGAATATCGGAATGGCAGGTATTGAGCCGATTATGTTCGAAGGCAGGGAAATAATCCCGATTCAGTTCCTTAAGGCTGTTCTTCCCGATCCCGGTGAACTGGGAGAGAACTACAAGGGACTGACCTCAATAGGCTGCAGGATAAAAGGTCTGAAAAACGGAAAGGAAAAGACCTACTATATTTATAATAACTGCAGTCATGAAGCTGCCTACAGGGAAACAGGAACACAGGGAGTCAGTTATACAACAGGCGTTCCTGCAGCAATTGGCGCAATGATGTATCTTAAGGGAATATGGAAGAAACCCGGTGTGTTCAACGTCGAGGAATTTGATCCTGATCCTTTCATGGCTGAGCTTAACAGGCTGGGACTTCCCTGGAACGAATTGCATGATGTTGATCTGGAGATGTGAGGGAAGGCAGAAGACTATGTATTATTTGATCTGAGTAACTAAAACTGAAAGGCTTTGCCGGTTGATTACAATAT
>CAZEYY010000019.1:0-34694 GCA_964516485.1 uncultured Rikenellaceae bacterium | reverse complement strand
TATTATTTGATCTGAGTAACTAAAACTGAAAGGCTTTGCCGGTTGATTACAATATTATCCCATCGCCATGCTATGTAATTGATGAGAACAGGTTCAGAAACAACCTGAAGCTTATACGGCATGTTGCAGACTCATCGGGTGCTGAGATTATTCTGGCATTCAAGGGCTTTGCAATGTGGGGTGTTTTTCCGGTTCTCAGGGAATATGTTTCCGGTGCTGCCGCCAGTTCAGTTGATGAAGCCAGGCTTTGTTTTGAGGAAATAGGAGCTCCTGCCCATACATACAGCCCGGTTTATAAGCTTACTGATTTTGATAAGATACTGAAATACAGCTCTCATGTTACTTTTAATTCCCTGGCTCAGTATCGGAAGTTTTCTGATAAAATATTGAATTATCCGGTAAAAATATCTCCCGGATTGCGGATTAATCCCGAGTTTTCAGAAGTGAGTCATGGAATATACAATCCATGCAGCCCCGGTTCACGTCTTGGTGTTACTGCTGATTTGCTCCGGGAAGGACTTCCGGAAGGAATCGAAGGCTTTCATTTCCATGTCTTGTTTGAATCTGATTCCTATGCCCTTGAGAAGGTGCTTGGAATAGTTGAAGAAAGATTCGGACATTATTTTCCGAAGATCAAATGGATTAACATGGGTGGAGGACATCTCATGACCCGAAAGGATTATGACACTGATCATCTTATCAGCATACTCAGAAAGTTCAGGGAAAGAACCGGCCTTCATCTTATACTGGAGCCGGGAAGTGCTTTTGCCTGGGAAACAGGAGAACTTGTTGCTTCAGTAGAGGATATTGTTGAAAATCAGGGTATTAAAACTGCAATCCTCGATGTTTCATTTACAGCTCACATGCCCGATTGCCTTGAAATGCCATATAAGCCAAAAATACTTGGAGCAACTGATGCCATTGAGGGGAAGCCTGCTTACAGGCTCGGAGGCAATTCCTGCCTCTCAGGTGATGTTATGGGTGACTGGTCATTTGAAAAAGGGTTGATTCCTGGTGACAGGATCATCTTCCTAGACATGATTCATTACACGATGGTGAAGACAACAACCTTTAACGGAGTCCACCACCCTTCAATAGGCATCTGGACTACAGACAATAAATTCAGGCTTATAAAGGAATTTGGCTATTCAGATTACAAAAACCGCCTCTCCTGATTCCTTTATCCTCTGAACCTCTCAGCTCCTCAACCTCTATCTCCTGTTTATTGTAATATCCGTAACAAGAGTCTTGTCTGAAAGCAAAACTGCATTCACAATCTTTTCAGCAACAATTGCAGGATCCATAAAAGTTGACAGGTTTCGTTCAACACCGGGCATTTTCCAGAAATCGGTCCTCATGCCACCGGGATAAACGGCGATAATATTCCTTTTTGTACCCTTCAGTTCAGCCCTCAATGCTTCTGTAAATCCCCTGGCACCGAACTTGGCAGCACAATATATTGTTTCTTCAGCCCTTCCGATAAGCGCCGAGGTTGACATGATATTTGCTATTGTAAGTTCTTCATCCTGAGGAGTCATTCTCAGTATTTCAGTCGTTAGCAGGATCATCCCTTTCAGGTTGGCTTCAAATACCCTGTCGATCATTGCTGATGTCAGTGAATCTGCTTTCACGAACAGTCCCATGCCGGCATTATTAAAGAGATATTCTGTAACAAGCTGCCGGCTGACGAGGTGATCACCAAGTTTTTTCACTTCACATTCAGTTCCGATGTTACATTTTAATGTCTCAATATCACAATTATGATAAAGATCCCTGAGCTTTGAGGCCGCAGTTTTCAGTTTTTCACCGTCCCTGCCCAGAATTATAACGCTTTTTCCTGCTTTCAGCATTCCCGATGCCAGCTCGAAGCCCAGTCCGCTTGCACCTCCGCTTATTATTGTAACTTTTTTCATATTGTATACTGTCAGTCTTGATTATGAATGCAAAATAAGGAACAAATCCGGAACTATTTTTGCAATCACTTGTTGATTTAATACTTTTGCAGCTCAATTTATGAAAAATGCATAAAAGCAGGCTAAAGACCTGGGCTCATCTGGCACTGATTACCGCAAATACGATTTACGGCGTTAATTATTCGATAGCCAAGGCAGTAATGCCCGATCAGATAAAGCCACTTGCACTCGTTGCCGTCAGAAGCGTAAGTGCAGCAGCACTATTCTGGATTACAAGTCTTTTTATGCCCCGCGAAAAGGTGGACCGGAAGGATCTCATTTACCTGTTCCTATGCTCATTTTTCGGTGTTGTTATAAACCAGGTTCTGTTCCTTGTGGGGCTGAATTATACCTCACCTGTAAATTCATCAATAATAATTTCAACAAATCCGATATTCGCCTTTATTTTTGCAGCTGTAATACTTAAGGAGAACATTACCTTTCTGAAAGGAATAGGCCTTTCAATAGGACTCTCAGGTGTACTGATCCTGATTCTGCAGAATGGCACTCCTGACATAAGCAGCAGGACCTTCCTTGGTGATCTTTATACACTCATAAATACAATAAGCTGGGCTTTCTATACAGTTATTATAAAGCGGATGCTTGAAAAATACAATCCGGTTACTGTGATGAAATGGACCTTCCTTTTCGGGATGTTTACAACAATTCCTATTGGTTATAACCAGCTGAATGCCACTGATTGGCAGGCTATTACTGTTAACGGCTGGCTTGGGATAGGTTTTGTTATTGTAGGCGCAACCTATCTTGGTTACCTTCTTATTTCATTCGGACTGAAGAGGTTGAGTCCGACAATAGTCAGCACCTATACTTATCTGAATCCGGTCATTGCTGCCTGGCTTGCATCGTTATTGGGGCAGGACCATATTGATCTGACAATGATAATGTCAGCTGTACTTATCTTCACAGGAGTCTTCGTGGTGAGCTGGCAGAAAAAAACTTGATTATTTCTCTCTTTTGTTTTAACTTTCTGGTGTTTAAACTGTTTGGCTGTTAACTGACCTCTTCTCAGGGGCTTTTCTTTCTTCTTTCTTTAAACACTAAAATCTGAAATTATGAAAACCCAGGTTTTTCTCCCGGAAGGCGCAAATTCACCACTTGCTCTAAAGTTGAAATTTATTGGTCTCAGGCTTTTTTCATATATCCTTGCATTTCTGTTTCTGTTATCAGCAGGAACAGTATTTTCGCAGGTGCCAAAAGGCTTTAATTACCAGGCACTTCTTACCGATGCAGCCGGCAATGCGGTTCGCAACACTGAAATACAGGTAAAGATCAGTATAATGACTGATACAGTTGCACCTGTTATAGTCTGGGAAGAGCTGCATCCTACAGTCAAAACCGGAGGAAATGGTGTTTTTTCATTTACAATAGGAACAGGACAGAGGGAAGCGACATCCTCTGCAGCCACATTCGGTGAAGTGAGCTGGAGCGTACCTGAGCTTTTTATCCGGACACAGGTTTATTATGAAAATTCATGGAAAATTCTGGGCGCTGCACGTATATGGTCAGTACCATATTCTCTTGTAGCTGATGAGCTTAGCAAGCCATTTAATAAGCTGTCGGTAAATGGAAGCAGCACAACTGCCGATGAGGCCTTGTTTGAAGTAAAAAATGTAAACGGGCAGACAATTTTTGCTGTTTATAATGAAGGAGTCAGAGTGTATGTTGACAACAGCGGAAAGGGTGCCAAGGGTGGGTTTTCAATTGGCGGATTTGCTGATTCAAAATCTGGAGGACAGGAATATTTTGTTGTTAACAGAGACAGTATACGAGCATATATCTATGATGATCCTCTTCTAAAGGGTTCAAAGGGAGGTTTTTCAATAGGCGGTTTTGGTGATTCAAAAGGAAGTACTTATGAATATCTTGTAATCAGTCCTGACAGCGCAAGGATCTATGTTGATAATGCTCCTTCAACAAAGGGCAAAAAGGGAGGGTTTGCAATAGGTGGGTTCGGATCATCAAAAAGAACTGATCCGCAGAATCTTTTTACCGTAAGCGATGACAGTGTCAGAATCTACATCGATGATGAAGCAAAAGGAGCTAAAGGTGGTTTCTCTATAGGAGGTTTTGCTGATTCAAAAGCGCCAAAAAGGAGCTTTTTCAATATTTCAACAGATGCAAGCGGAATAATAAATCCGGCACAGAACAGGATACTCTGGTATCCCGTTAAGAATGCCTTCCTTACCGGACAGGTACTGATAGAACATCCCGACAGCATTGGAGTTAATTCAACAACATCCGGTTATGAATCAAGGGCAAAGGGCGCTTATTCACAGGCAATGGGTTACAGGTCGGTTGCACGCGGAACATTCTCAACTGCAATAGGTAAGGAGGCTTACGCCGGTAGCGACAATTCCTTTGCACTGGGTGCAGGCAGCAAGGTGCTGAAAAGTGATTCATACGCCTTCGGAGCAGGAGCAATTGCTTCAGGAACAGGAAGTTTCTCTTTCGGCTCATCAGGACGTGATACTGTAAATGCAGTGTCGACTGGAATTTTCACTGCAGCAACTGGCGATTATTCTTTTGCCCTTGGGCAGGGATCAAGATCAACCGGAGCAGGTTCAGTTTCCCTGGGTGTCAATAATAATGCTGACGGTGATTTCAGTTCAGCTGTAGGTTTTGAAAATACATCAACAGGAAGGCTGTCGGCTACTTTCGGCACATATAATACAGCCACAGGAGCTTATGCCACAGCCTTTGGCAATAAATCAATCGCTTCAGGAAAGTGGTCTTCTGCAATAGGCCATAATGTTGAAGCTTCTGGTCCCGATGCAATAGCAATAGGCTCTGATTCGTACAGTGTGAATATCAGCACCGGGGAAATTTACAATGCTCCCACTGTAGCTTCAGGATATGGTTCTGTAGCTCTTGGACATGGTGTTTCAGCACAGTCCTATGCATCCCTCGTTGTTGGTCAGCAGAACGTTGAGTCATCCGGTTATAATCAGTTTTCATGGGTAGGCACAGATCCATTATTTGTTGTTGGTAATGGGAGGGGTTCAACATCAGGTGTGCCAAACAGAAGCAATGCAATGGTTATCCTGAAAAACGGAAATATGGGTCTGGGAATTAATACGCCTGATTATAAACTCGATGTAATAGGGGATTCAAGGTTTGTTGCCGGAAGCCTTGGTGTTTACAGTGGGGGGGCAGGAATTCCGGTTGCTTTCAGGATCGGAAGGACTGCTTCTGAGGCTGATCTCAGCATAGCAGCAGTACCCGGACAAGCCTGCAATTTTACAAATCCCGGTGATGCAGTGCTCAGAACCAGCCTTCCTTCCGGAAGACTATTCATCTCCAACGGAAGCGGTGATCCTACTCTTATTGCCTCTTATAAAAAGGTAGGTATCAATGTGACGGTCCCTGAGGAAGCCCTGCATATTGCAGGAAACCTGAAGGTTACAGGCAATATCATTTATACAGGTACACTCAATCCTCCTGATTACGTATTCCTGCAGTCATACGGGAAGTATTTTACTACAACTGAAGCAGAGAAATTCATATCTGAAAACGGTCATCTTCCCTGGCTGACTTCCGCAAAGGAACAGTCAGACGGGATTGATCTTACAAGTATGCAGTTCCAGACCGTTGAGGCAGTTGAAAATCTCCAGCTTCAGATTATTGAATTGAAAAAGCAGAATGATATTCTGAGAGAAAGACAACAGACAGAAATCAATTCACTAAAAGAGGAGATTGAGCTTTTAAAATCAATGATTGGTATGATCCACCCTGCGCCCTGAGCCCTCCCGATAGCTGTCGGGAGCCCTGAGCCTACTGATTTATTACACCTGACCCAAGCAGTTCATCCCCTTCATACCATGCTGCAAACTGGCCCGGCGCTATACCTCTCTGGAGCTCGTCGAAAATAATAAACAAACCTTCCTTCCTTCTGAAAAGCCTTGCTTTCTGCAATGGTTGCCGGTACCTTATCCGCACCATGTAATCATGGCTCTGTCCGGGATTAAGAGTCATATCGGGTCTAATCCAGTGAATTTCATCACTCCTTATAAACAAGCCCTTCCTGTTAAGTCCGGGATGTGAATGTCCTTCGCCAACGTAAACAATGTTATTCTGAACGTCAGTTGCAATCACAAACAAAGGCTCAGTATGTCCACCAACATTCATTCCTTTTCTCTGGCCTATTGTGTAATAATGTGCGCCGTTATGCCTGCCTGCAATTTTACCAAAGGTGCGTTTATATGAAAAAGGTTCTGAAAGACTGCTCAGTGTATTGTCATCCAGGTTATTATCAGGTAGACCGGCGTGTGTTTCAGGGTAAATTGACCTGTCTGTTATTTCAATTATGTCTCCTTTTGCAGGAGCAAGTTTCTGCTGAAGAAAAGTTGGGAGATGTACCTTCCCGACGAAGCATATTCCCTGGGAATCTTTGCGTTGTGCTGTGGCAAGTCCCAGCCTGTCGGCAATTTTACGTACTTCAGGTTTTAGCAGATCACCAACGGGGAAAAGAGCTTTTGAGAGCTGATCCTGGTTCAGCTGGCAAAGGAAGTAGCTCTGGTCCTTGTTATCATCACTGCCGGCAAGCAGTCTGTGAATAAGTGTATTATTAACACTTATTGTGTCCTTTCTGCAGTAATGCCCTGTCGCAACAAAATCTCCGCCGAGTTTTTCAGCTTCAGTGGCAAAGGAGTCAAATTTTATTTCCCTGTTGCACAGAACGTCCGGATTTGGTGTACGCCCTTTCTCGTATTCCGAAAACATGTAATCAACAACACGCTGCCTGTAAGGTTCGCTCAGATCCACCATGCTGAAAGGTATGCCGAGTTTTCTGGCAACCATCTCGGCAAACATCAGGTCGTCCTCCCAGTGACAGTCGCTCTGAAGAAGTCCGGTTGTATCGTTCCAGTTACGCATAAAGAGGCCCGTTACATCATACCCCTGTTCCTTAAGTATCCATGCTGCAACGCTTGAATCAACTCCGCCTGATAATCCTATTACAACTCTCTTTTTCACGGCACAAAGATAAAAAACATTACCTTTACAACACCATGGGCAAAGGTACTCTGACAATATACAATGCATCTGCCGGATCGGGCAAAACTTTCACTCTTGCAGCCATTTACCTTAACCATCTGTTTAAATCACGCTACAATTACCGCCATATACTTGCTGTAACCTTTACAAACAAGGCTACTGCGGAAATGAAAAGCAGGATACTTGAAAATCTTCACAGGCTGGGATCCGGAGCAGACTCAGAATACCTTGAAGGCCTTTTGAAGACAATAGGAAAAAATGAGTCATGGATACGTTCGGAGGCTGCTGCCATAATGAACTGCATCCTTCACGATTACTCAAGGTTTTCTGTAACTACCATTGACAGTTTTTTCCAGAAACTGTTAAGGGCTTTTACCCGTGAAGCCGGCCTTAATTCTGGATTCAGCATTGAAATGGATAATACAGCCATACTGTCAGAATCAGTAGATGAAGTTTTGAGATCGGCTTCGGATGATTATCAGCTCAGGGACTGGCTGAGAGAATTTGCTGTCTCAAACATTGAAGAGGAAAAAAGCTGGAACCTGAAGGAGAATGTGTTGTCACTTGCCAGGGAGATCTTCAGGGAAAATTTCAAGATACTCAGTGATGAGGAACGCAGGACAATTGAGGATAAGGATTTCCTGCTTTCATATATCAGGGAGTTGCGTAGTATTATCTTTTCATTTGAAGCACGGCTCCGGAAGTACGGCTCGGAAGCAAAGGCAATCTATTCTGAATACGGACTTGAAGAATCGATGTTTTATCAGAAGGGCAGGGGCATTCCCGCTTATATAGCTTCAATCAGTGCAGGTATTGTTAAGGAGCCAAACAGTTATGTGCTTGAGATCACAAAGGATCCTCCAAAATGGACTTCAGGAAAACCTGATCCTGCACTTCAGAACGCGATTGATGCCGGATTAGGCAGGGTACTGATTGAATCAATTGAATTATATTCCCGGGAGCTGGTTTATTACAGGACGGCTCAGGCAATCCTGGCAAATATTTATTCTCTCGGAATTCTTTCGGATATTCTTAAGAATGTCAGGCAGATTTCAACATCAGAGAATACCTTCCTGCTTTCCGAAGCCGGTGATTTTCTTAAAAAGATAACCGGTGGCGACCAGACCTCATTTATTTATGAGAAAGCCGGAAACCGGTATGACAATTTCATGATAGATGAGTTCCAGGATACCTCAGAGCTGCAGTGGCTGAACTTCAAACCGCTGATAGAAAACAGCATGTCGCAAGGTAATGATAATCTGGTAGTTGGTGATATCAAGCAGTCCATTTACAGGTGGAGGAACAGCGACTGGAAAATACTTGGTTCAGTACTTAAGGATCAGGTGGACAATGAAAGATTTTTCAGTGAAAAACTTGTTACAAACTGGAGGAGTTACAGCAATATAATAAGGTTTAACAATACACTGTTCTCAATAATTCCAGGACTGACCGACAGCCAGGTTTCAGCAGGAAATGAAAAGGAAGCAATTGCCGGCCTCTACTCAGAAGCTGTTCAGAAAGATGCCGGAAGGCGAACGGGAGGCTATGTAAGGATAGAATTTGTAAAGGATAGTGAAGACTCAGGATGGAGGGATACAGTTCTTGTCAGGCTGCCGGAACTTATTAACAGTCTGCGCAATAAGGGACACAGGCTTTCAGATATCGGAATAATTGTGAGAGACAGCAGGGACGGTGCCAGTGTGCTTAAAAAGATACTTGATTACAATAACCTGCCAGAAAAGGAAAGACCAGGACCTGAGATAAACATTGTATCAAATGATTCACTTGTGCTTGCAGGCTCGCATGTTATTAACTTCATAGTGTCGGTGCTTTCAGTTGCAGATAATCCGGCTGATACAGTTTCACGTGCCCTGATGCTGCGCTTATTCCTTTTATCTGCCGGTCATCCTGATCCGGAAACGGCCTGTATAAGCCTTGCCGGGATCAGCGCTGAGGAAAGTAAGTATTATCCGGCAGCTCACAAGGAGATGCTGAGAAGCCTTGGGAGCTGTACTCTTTTTGAAGCGACCGAAAGGATAATCATGTTCTTCAGACTGGGAAGCAGTGAGTCAAATATTCCCTATCTTAATTCTTTCCAGGACCTTGTGCTGTCATTTCAGTTGTCCCATGGCAGCAGGATACCTGATTTTCTTGAGTGGTGGGAAAATTCAGGTAAAAACAAATCAGTTGTTCTGCCTGATAATCAGGATGCTGTACGGATTCTCACGATACATAAGTCGAAAGGCCTTGAATTTAATACAGTTATCCTGCCGTTTATTTCCTGGGGACTTGATCATCTGCCATCCAAACCTCCGGTTTTATGGGTTAAACCGGCAGTTGCACCTTTTAACAAAACAGGAATTGTCCCTGTTAAATACGGAAAATACCTTGAAAAAACCTTTTTCGTAAAAGATTACCTTGACGAGAAGTTTTCATCGCATATCGATAACATTAACCTGCTTTATGTGGCATTTACAAGAGCAAAGGAGGCGCTCTTCGGATTCAGTTCTGATAATACCGGAGGAGAAGATAATGTTGCAGCAGTGCTCAAAAAAGCATTTACTTCAGATATAACAGCTGCGGTCAGTGACTGTATTAAATTATCTGACAATTATGACAGCAGCAATTGTATATATGAACTGGGAAAAATTGTTCAGAGAACTGCCCCGATTCCCGAACCAAGGGAAGGCATCCAACCTGCATATCCTGTGAGCGAGAACATTGATTCACTGCGGCTGCGGCTGCATGGAAAATATTATTTCAGCACGGGAGACTCATCATTTCAGGATAAGATAAATTATGGTATACTGATGCATGAGATCTTCGAAAGCATTGATACAGCTGCAGATGTAAAGCCTGCTCTGCAGCAAATGGCTGCTGAAGGTAAAATATGTGAATATGAGTTTGATGTACTTGAGAATAAGATAAATAATCTGTTGTCGCAGCCTCCAGTATCAGATTGGTTTTCGGAAGGTGTTACAATTATGAGGGAGGCCGGAATTCTGCTTCCGTCTGGAACCACAAAACGGCCCGACAGAATTGTTTTGTCTGAAGGAAAAACTGTGATAATTGATTTCAAGTTCGGAGAAAAGAATTCCGGCTACAGCAGGCAGTTGAAAAATTACAGGGAGCTTCTTGGGGAAATGGGCTATGGGAATATTGAAGGTTATATATGGTATGTCGACAATAATGTTATTGATTGCATTTAATGTTAAAAATGCCTGAGGAAAGAATATATAAATGGGGTCATGGCAGGAGATTCAATGCCTATTCCAACTACTTCCGGGCCATCTATGGTGCAAGGGTGCAAAAGGTGTCAATTGACGCCGGATTCACCTGTCCTAACCGTGACGGATCAAAGGGAAGGGGAGGATGCACCTATTGCAATAACGATGCTTTCAATCCATCATATTGCAAACCGGAAATATCTGTAACACAACAAATTGAAGAGGGAATACTGTTCCATAAATGGAGGTATAAGGAAGCGGTTTCGTACCTGGCTTATTTCCAGGCTTTTTCAAATACATACACAGATATCGGAAAACTCAAGGCACTTTATTCCGAGGCACTTTCATGCCCCGGTGTTATCGGACTGATTATCGGTACCAGGCCTGACTGCATTGACAGGGAAAAGCTTGAATATTTAAGAGAATTGTCGGAAAATCATTATATAGCTGTTGAGTATGGCATTGAATCGTGTTATGACAGGACTCTAGCCAGAATTAACAGAGGACATACTTTCGGGGAGGCAAAAGAAGCCTTAAAACTGACTGCAGAATATGGAATCAGGAGCGGAGCTCATTTTATTTTCGGTCTCCCGGGCGAGACCCGCAGTGAAATGCTTGACCAGGCAGAAATAATCTCAGGTCTGCCACTTCACACTGTCAAATTCCACCAGTTGCAGATAATCAAAGGCACTAAGATGGAAAAGGAATACAATGATCATCCGGAAGACTTTGAACTCTTTGGCTGGGATGAATACCTTTCTTTCTTCATCAGCTTCCTTGAACGTCTTAATCCTGATATAGTTGTAGAAAGGTTTACAGGAGAAGCTCCTCCCGGATTTCTGAAAGAACAACGATGGGGTAAAAAGCGTACAGATCAGATTGTCAGTATTATAGAGAGAGAGATGGAAAAAATGGATACCTGGCAGGGTAAATATTTTAAGGGATAAAACCATATATTATAAACTAACCTGCGATTGAGGTCAGTTCAAGCAAGGCAGTTAATGTATTTTGAATTTAAGTGAAAAAAATTGTGCACTGATTTTATGGATTTTTTTCTTGATGCCATAGCACGTTCGTTGTATGAGGAGTTCGGCAATACCCTTAACCGGCA
Organism: uncultured Rikenellaceae bacterium; assembly: GCA_964516485.1. Classification (GTDB taxonomy): domain Bacteria; phylum Bacteroidota; class Bacteroidia; order Bacteroidales; family VadinHA17; genus LD21. The sequence goes on along the minus strand of CAZEYY010000019.1, from coordinate 23,391 downwards.
TTGTATTGTATTTCCCAACCGACGGGCAGGATTGTTCTTTAAGAAATACCTGTCATCTCATATTGTTAAACCGGTATGGGAGCCTGAAATATTTACAATAAACGAATTATTCAGGCACCATTCAGGCCTGCAGCTGGCCGGTAATGAGCTGTTGCTTATTGAATTATATAAGATTTACAGAAAATACAGGAAGTCGGCAGAATCCTTTGACAGTTTTATCTACTGGGGTGATATGCTGCTAAATGATTTTGATGATACAGATAAATACCTTGCTGATGCCTCACACCTTTTCAGATCTGTAAAAGACCTTAAGAACATTGACAATGAGTTTGAAAGCCTTAGCGGGCGTCAGAAAGAAATTGTAAGAAGCTTCTGGACAAATTTCAATCCCGATAAACCAACAGATCAGAAAAACGGTTTTATAAGCATCTGGTCGGTTCTTTATGAGATCTACTCTGATTTCAGGGAGACACTGAGGCGGAATAATCTCGCCTACGAAGGCATGATATTCAGGGATCTTACTGAAGACGACAAGGAACTTTTTTCTACAGGAAAGCAATGGGATCTTATTCATTTTGTGGGCTTTAACGCATTGAATGAATGCGAAAGAAAGATCATGCTGCGGCTTAAGAAAATGGAACTTGCCCGTTTTTACTGGGACTATGATGAATCTTACCTGAAGGTGCAGGGATATAATTCGGCAGGCTTTTTTCTCCGCGACAATGTCAGGATTTTAGGTAATAATATGCCTGAAAGCTGGAGTTACAAAACCCTTCTGTCTGATGGAAGTACAAAGGCCCGGCGCAGATTAATTGAGACTTCTTCGGATATTGAACAGGTCAAGCTGTTACCGGGGCTACTGAGGAACTTACCCGGTAAGGTTAAGGAAACTGCCCATGAAACAGCAATTGTCCTTGCAGATGAAAACCTTCTGATACCTGTTCTGTCGACATTGCCGCCAGATAATGGGGATATTAATATAACAATGGGTTTTCCTCTGGCTGCAACAAATATCTATTCATTGTTGAGGAAAATAATGGATCTTCAGCAGGAAAGCACAGTTGCAGACGGGAAAAGCTGCTTTGGATTTCCAGGTGTGGAAGCCCTTCTGAGCGATAAAATAATAAATGAACTGCTGTGTCCGGGTGCAGCACTGGTACTTGAAGAAATTAAGGCTGCAAATATTCTGATTGTCCCTGAGGACAGATTTCCGGGAGATGAAAACTATAAAATACTGTTCAGCAAAAAACAGAAAGCATCTGAGCTCTCTGAATATTTCAGGAAAGTACTTACAATAATTGCGGTTAACGGAAACCGGAACCTTGATTCAACAGGGGAAAATACGATTTTTGATAAAATTACCAATGAGTTCATTTACAGGTCAATACTGGCAATAAACCGTCTGGAGTCAGTTATCAGAACCGCAGCCCTGGAATTTTCTGAAAAGACTTACCTTATAATTCTTGACAGAATATTGCGTAAGCAGTCAGTACCTTTTGCAGGGGAACCATTATCAGGAATACAGATTATGGGGATACTTGAAACAAGGGCTCTCGATTTCAGAAACCTGATTGTACTATCTGTAAATGAGGGAGTTATTCCGTCTGTTTCCTCGCCTGCATCTTCTTATATCCCTTTCAGCCTTAGGGAAGCATTCGGACTGCCTTCAGTAAATCACCAGGAATCAGTTTTTGCCTACCATTTTTACCGGCTGCTTCAACGATCTGAAAATGTGGTTTTTATCTATAATTCAAATCCTGACGGACTCAGGACCGGGGAAATGAGCAGGTTCCTTACCCAGATGATGTATGATAAGGAACTGAAGCCGGATATTTCAAAGGTACTTACAGGCATCAGAACAACCGGAGGTATTGCCGGTGAGCTTCAAAAGAGTGCTGATCACATAAACATCCTCCGGTCACAGTTTGTATCAGGTGACAGCAAAAAATCACTTTCACCTTCAGCAATTAACATCTGGCTTAACTGCAGGATGAAATTCTACTACAGGTATGTTTGCGGACTGCGCGAACCTGAAGACCTGAAGATTGAAATTGATGCCGCCCTGCTCGGAGAGATACTGCATGAGGTTATGTTTGAAATCTATTCCCCCTTTCAGGGCAAAGCCGTTGACAGAGGATTCATCGAGGCTTTAATTGCTGATGCAGGGAAAATAAGGCAGACGATAAGCGCTGCACTTTCAAAAAAACTTAAAAAGCAGGAAAGTGATCTTGTTCATGGCAATGAGATAATTGCAGCCGACGTGATCTTCAATTATATACAAAGAATTCTGCGGGCCGATTCTGCATTTGCACCTTTTTCTATTAAAGGTCTTGAAAAAGCTGTTGTTGCAGAATTTGCAGTTTCAGACGGGACAAGCGGCTACCATATAAGGATTGGCGGTGTGATTGACAGGATTGATGCACTTGGAGGAATTACAAGGATTGTGGATTATAAGACCGGTTCAGTGGCAGATTCAGTAAGCAGCATCATGGCCCTTTTTGAGGATGACAGGAAGAAGGAATATGACGGCTGGCTTCAGACACTGTTGTATTGTGAATTATTTAACAATAAGCCGGAGGCCGGAAAGATAAGGCCGTCTGTTTACAGGATCAGAAAAGCAGGTGACGGTATCTCTGAAGACAGATTAATGATTAAACCAGACCGGAAAACAGAGATCCCTCTTGATAATTACTTTGATGTCAGAAATGAATTTATCGATGGTCTGAGGGAGGTAACAAACCTTATTTTCAGTGAGAATGAACCATTCCGCATGACCAAAGACAGAAATCAGAAGTGCAGGTTTTGCTATTACAGGAAACTTTGTATGCGATAATATTTTATTTAGTAATTGCTTTCGGAAAATTATTAATTTAGCTTATAATTATTTCCCTCTATAAATGATAAGTTCCTATTCCGGCTACAATGTTGAAATAAAAAATGTAAAATTTATTGCAGATGACGGAAGGACTTGTCCCCGTACAGCAATTATTACACTGCTTGACGAAAGGGGCGGGGAAATAGGCAATGAATTGTTCGGAGCAGTTGACCTGCAGCATATTTATGATTCGATAAAAGAAGGCAGGGATATCAACCTCGATAACTTTTACGTATCCGAATTGTCGCTGGCTTCGTACCGGAGGCATAATAACATGGATAAGAAAGATACTGTAGTGATAAAAGGTTTCACTGCCAGGAATGCTTTCTTTGAATCAAAAAATTCAACCGATTTCTCACATTCATCATTTGCCGACGGCGATGTCAGTTTTGAAGGCACTCATTTCGCAAAGGGAAGAATTATTTTCACAGGATCCCATTTTGGCAAAGGGAGTGTTAATTTTTCAAATGCATATTTCAGGGATGGGAATATTGAATTTGCCGGATGTTCCTTCGGTGAAGGGGATTTCCTGTTCAAAAATGTAATTGTCAGGGATGGAATAAAGGATTTTCAGGATATTCATTTCGGAAACGGAGAAGTAAGTTTTGCCAATACTGAATTCAATTCAGGAGAATTACTTTTTATAAATACGAAATTCAATAATGGCCGTTTCAACTTCAAGGTGACCCGGATTACGGGGGGGAAGGTTGATTTTCATTACTCTGTGTTTGGTGACTGCGAAATAATGTTTGAAAGGACAGAATTCGGAAACAGCCGGGTTGACTTCCGGACTGTCGATTTCGGATCAGGCAGGATCAACTTTAACCGCTCAGTTTTTGGCAATGGGGAAGTTGACTTTGAAGGAGCTTCATCAAAAGCCGGGAAGATACAGTTCAAAAAGGCTGAAATGGGTGACGGACCCAAGAACTTCAACCTTATGGAAATGGATGATACTGATATAAGTTTTGAGAAAACTGATTTTGGTGATGGCGATGTGACTTTCTATGAATCTAGGTTCAATTCTCTCTCTCTGAAATCATGCCACCTCGATCAGTATTTTGATCTCCGTCTGGCAAAAGCCGGTCTTCTTGATGTTTCCGATACTATTGTAAGGGATATAGTTGACCTTGAGCCTTATGATTTTCCTGTTGATATAAGGATACTGGATATGTCAGGTATGCGTCTGGTAGGTAAACTTTACATTGACTGGAATAATAATAAGTGTCTGCAATCGATTATAAACCAGGAGAATACTAATTTCAGACAAAAAGCTGAGCAATTCAGGATACTCAAGGAGAATTTCAATTCCACCGGGAAATACGATGATGAAGACGAAGCTTATGTTATGTTCAAGAGGTACGAGGCCAGATCATGGCTTGAAGGTCAGAAGGAAAAAGGAGGTGTGAAAAAAATAACAAGCTATGTGCCTCATGGTTTCCAGTGGCTTGTATATGACAAGATAGGGCTATATGCCACTTCACCGGGCAGGGTTTTGTTGAGCGTTGTCGTATTCTGGGTGTTTTTTGGATGCCTTTATACAATTCTGGAATTAACCGGACTTGGAAAGACGACCTCCTCAGTTGGTAACCCTGATCAGCTATCGGTACTTATGCAATCGTTCTATCACAGCGGCATAACATTTTTTACAATTGGTTATGGCGATGTATATCCACAGGGTGTAAGCCGGATTTTTTCCGGTATTGAAGGATTTATGGGAGTGTTTATGATGTCCTATTTTACTGTAGCCTTTGTAAGGAAAGTGCTGCGCTGAATCCTTATTCCATTTCCCTCTGAAGGGCAGCCATTCTGATAGCTGTTATGGCAGCCTCATCTCCTTTATTACCATGTTTGCCACCCGATCTGTCAAGAGCCTGCTTCAGATTATCAGTTGTAAGAACACCAAATATAAATGGTATGTTATACTCAAGATTAAGCTGAGTAATTCCATGTGTTACTCCCTGGCATATATAGGTGAAGTGAGGTGTTTCGCCCTGGATAACACAGCCGAGGCAGATAACACCATCCAGATCATCATATTCAGCAAGAAACTGTGCTCCCAGAGTCAGTTCAAAGGTGCCAGGTACATGTTTCACAACTATATTTTCCTTGCTGACCCCATGCTTTTTGAGAGTTTTAACTGCACCATCAAGCAGGGAACCTGTTACTTCATTGTTCCAGTCTGCAACAACTATTCCGAATCGCATTTCTGATGCATCAGGAATTTGACCTGTTCCGACTTCCGATAAATTCTTCGTTGCCATGCTGTAGATAAATTAAAAACGCATCATTCCCTGTTCAAATGGAGCCTGATGCGTTATATTATAAGGTGAATGATCCTGATTATTTTATCAGGAGTTTTACCCTTGCAATGTATTTTTCTATTGATGATCCCTCTGTACTTTCAGGGTAATCACTTTTAATACGTTCATATATATTTAACGCATCAGTGTATTTTCCTGTTTGTTCATATAGTTCTCCGGCTTTCAGAAGGAACAAGGGAGTATTGAATGCATTTTCTGCAAATCCGGCAGCTTCAAGATATTTTGAAATGCCTTTTTCAATATCGCCAAGTTCAACGTAGGCGTCACCTGTGGCTCCAAGTGCTAGAGAACCAATTACCTTATCCTTTTTTGAATACTTTTCAAGATAATCAATGGCCGACTGGAATTCACCAAGGTGAAGGTAGCAGATGCCTGCTCCGTAGTTTGCCAGGTTGCCTGTTTTTGTAAACTTGTAATTATCAGCAATATCAAGAAAGCCGAGATAGTTCCCGTCTCCATTGAGTGCTAAACTGAGCGAATCCATCTCAAGATATTTTTCTGCCTGGTAGATCTGTGACTTAGCTTCTTCATTGCGCTTGGATATAAAGAGCCTTCCGAGCCAGAATAAACCTACAATTACTACAATGACTCCAAGCACAATGAGGAGTGTTTTATAATTTTCCTCAAGATACTGTTCTGTTTTTGTCAGTGTCTGTTCTACATTTGATATTGTCTGCGGATTGTTATCCTTGTTGTTCTTTGCCATATCGGTCTTACTGATTAAACTTGAAAATTTTCACCGCAAAAGTAATTTTTTTCAGCTAATTATGAAATAATCTGACTGATGTTTATATAGTTATACCTTAAAAAAAATTTAATCATTTATAATCAGCCTGTTAAAAACTCTCATATTACCTGCGATCCGGCTTTTGACTTTATTGTTTTGTCTGTTAACTTTGCATTGGCAACAATAATTTAAACCCTGGAAGTAAATGTATCTTAAGAATCTTGTTCTTACCAACTTCAAGAATTATGAATCAGCTGATATGCAGTTCTCTCCGAAGATAAACTGCTTTGTTGGCAATAATGGAGTCGGCAAAACCAATATTCTTGACGCAGTGCATTATCTTTCTCTTGCCAAAAGTTTCTTCAATAATATCGACAGCATAAGTATCAGGCACGGCGAGGACTATTTCATAATTCAGGGCATCCTTGAAAGAGGAGGGGAGGAAGATCAGGTTTATTGTGCCTTTCAAAAGCAAAAGCAGAAAGTGCTTAAAAGGAATGGCAAGGAATATCAGAAGCTTTCCGATCATGTAGGCCGATATCCCGTTGTAATGATCTCTCCCGCTGACAGTGCCCTGATTTCCGAAGGCAGTGAAGATAGGAGAAGATTCATGAATAAGGTAATAAGCCAGTATAACTCCGGATATATTGATGCTGTTCTCTCTTATAACAAAGCCTTACAGCAGAGGAACAGGCTTCTCAAGGATTTCAAGTCATCCGGGCGCTTTGATCCTGATATGCTTTCAATCTGGGATGCACAGCTTGTCAGGTATGGGGAATATATTTTCGGACAAAGGAAAATGCTTGTTAATGAGTTGATTCCTGTTTTTCAGGAATATTATTCACTAATTTCATCGGGAAAAGAAAAGGTAAGCCTTACATATAAATCGCATCTGTCCGAAGGCAACTTCGGGAACCTGTTGACCGATACGGTTGCAAAAGACAGGTTTCTTGAATACACATCAACCGGAATACACAAGGATGATCTGATATTTACAATGAATGATTTTCCGGTTAAGCTTCTCGGTTCTCAGGGACAGCAGAAGTCCTATCTTGTTGCTCTTAAGCTTGCAAAGTTTGACTATATCAGAAATAAAGCCGGTTATCCGCCAATAATGCTTCTGGATGATATCTTCGACAAATTTGACGCTGAAAGGGTTGAACAGATAATCAGGTTAGTCGGTAATCAAAGGTTCGGACAGATCTTTATTACCGATACTCACAGCAGCAGGCTGCATGAAATATTGTCATCACACAATACAGATTACAGACTGTTTGGAATTTCTGCTAACAAAGTTGAGATAAGATCACATAATGGAATCAGCCACTGATGCGCAGAAGTAAAACTATAACACTTGAAGAGGCTATCCGTGATTATATAACGGAGATGAACCTTGGTGACAAACTTGCTGAAACTTCACTTATAAATTCATGGGAAGAACTTGTCGGAAAGGCTATAAGTTCAAGAACCACACGTATTTATATAAAAGAGCATGTGCTTTACATTCACCTTAGTTCTTCTGTTGTCAGAAATGAACTTATTATGCTGAGGGAATCCCTGCGCAATAAGCTGAATGAAAAATCAGGCAGGGAACTTATAACTGATATCCGTTTTCTTTGAAACTCAGCTTACTGATATTTCAAATCCGTTAAATTCAATTTCTTTCTGAAAATGTTTCAGTGACCTAAACCTGAAGATGTCATTATTATAGCTGACTACAACCTCAGGATTACCGGCATTAATTAATATTCTTGCTTTGTTGTCTCTCTTGAGAATAATATTTGCCATCAGTAATGCCTTTTCAATACCGTCGCCTCTTTTGAAATTCCATACTTCATCGGGAAGTGCAAGCCTGTTATTATCGTAAACAGACTCATCAGGAAGCATTTTCAGATCATTGTAAACGTCCTTAAGTTGTTTATTTCCAAGGTCATTGAAGCATACAGGATTCCGCTCAACAGCAGCCTTTATGAAGGGAAGCCATCCAATCCTGTCCATATCCCTGTAGACATATAAAGCAAGAGTTCCGAGTTCCGATTTTCCGGAATTATCAACAATCTTGTCAATTATTGTCTGCCGGTTGTCATTAGTTGAAATACAGAGGTTTTCAGGATCCAGATATTCTTTATCTGCATCAGGCAATACAGGGTCGGTATGAATGAACTTTCTGAGCTCGGCAAACATAGTTTCAAGTATCTCTGCGTTTTCAGCTGATGATAAACCGGCAATTTTTCTCTGTATTTCATTGATATCATTCCCGTTATGCTTCATGAGAATATCTTCAACATCATTGATCATTATCCTGCCCTGGATTGGGCTCAGGTGAAATTCATCCCCTTCAATTTCACGGACAAGCGCTTCACGTGTCTCTGCCGACACATTGTATTTGCTTGTATGCTCATATTCGAACATTTTGTCGAGGGCTATGTAGCGGTATTTTCCGGAACATTCACAACGGAATTGAAACAGGCCCTTATATACTGACTTGAATCTCAGAAAATTAATGAATACAGCAGCAGTGAGTTCCGTTGACAGGAAAGCTTTTAGTTTCGAGCTGAATAATTCGTAGACTTTTTTATCAATAGTAGCCTTTCTGTTGATTATGTGAATAAAGCCGGAAATATGTGACACAATAGTAACTCTCTCGTTTTCAAGGGCTCGCCGTGCCTTTTCAGTTAAAGAGGTACCATTGAACCACATATTGCGAGTAACTATCCTCCTGTTGTTTGTGACAAGACCGTCTTTTTCAGTAATAAAGTTTTGTGAATGCAGGGGGGTTGCTATCAGAAAGATCTTTTCAAGTGGTATTCTGCCAACAATAAACATCGCTGCTGCATATAATGCAGATAATGAGACACATTCACCAGCACCTGTTGTAAAACCTTCCCTGTGTCTGAATGCTGTCATGGCCTCAACAGTCTCTGTTTTCCAGTAAGGTATTATGTCAGAATCAAATTTATCAAGTCCGAAATGCTTCCTTATATCTATATCAAAGTAGTATTTGTCCCCCTCGTATCCGAATAATGCATTTGACTGTCTTAGCATTTCAATATCAAAGAACTCTCTGAATCTGTCAATTTCCCTTTTCTTAGTGGTCAATCCCCAGGTGGCAAGGTCAAGGTTAAATACATAATTCTGAATAATATACTGCTTTATCCTGTTAGCTTTACTGTTGAAATTCTTTTTTTCAATATCACTGAACCATGGATCGTCCCTCCATTTCCAGATTAAGGGTGACATTATATTTGCCAGTACGAGAGGATAGAAAAGTTCAGGGAAAATGAATATTTCCATGTCGGACAGGGTGAATGCCGATGAGTATTTCTCGAGTGTTTTGTTGTCAGAAAAGTCTGGTGATGTTTTCAGCTTCATTGAGAAAATAAAAAACATTATTAATCAAAACAATTTACAATAGTGTTTGTGAAACACTGAACAATAAAAATTGTTTTTAGTGATAAATAAATCCTTGCCTGATTCTTTTGAAAAAAATATTTCAATCTGTTAGAGAAAGCGTTCAATACCTGAAAAGAAAAAATTGGCTTCAATTGCTGCATTTTCGATACTGTCAGAACCATGCACTGCATTCATTTGTGTGGAAACTGCAAAAAGTTTTCTTATTGTTCCCGGTTCTGCCTTGGTTGGGTCAGTTGATCCAATCAGCTTACGGAATTGTTCCACTGCATTTTCATGTCTGAGTATCATAACAACAACAGGTCCTGAAGTCATAAAATCAATAAGCCCTTCATAAAAGGATTTTCCCTTATGAACAGAATAAAATGATTCGGCCTGGGGTTTTGTCAGCCTTACCATTCGCATAGCTGCAATTTCAAAACCTGTTTCATTAATCATGGCAAGAATCGGACCTGTTTTACCGGTTCTAACTGCATTCGGCTTGATAATGGAGAATGTAAAATCAGTATACATATAAAATTTTCATTAAGAGGATCTGCTGATTTCGCATGCAGAATATTTTCTATCTTTATCCACACTAAAAATGACGGTGGTGAATCTTTTCAAATATACAAAACAATTATCTAAACTATTTGTTGAGTGCAACAATATTATTCTTATAGGTCACATCAATCCTGACGGAGATGCTATAGGCTCTCAGATAGCTCTGTATCAGTACCTTAAGAGTATGGGAAAAAGTGTTGAAATGCTGACTCCAAATTACCTTCAGGAGTTTCTTAAATGGATGGAGGGAAGTGAGCTTATAAGAGTATTTATTAAAGAAAAGAACAAATGCATCAACCTGATTAACCGGGCTGATTTGATTGTGATGCTTGATTTTAACCAGTCAAACAGGATGGGAGAGGCAGAGGAGCATGTCGTTAAGTCGCATGCAAAGAAAGTACTTATTGATCACCATCTGAATCCTGCTGCGATTGCGGATCTTACAATATCAGAACCTTCGCTTTGTTCCACATCAGAATTATTACACAGACTTATAAGTGAGTTGAACGGCAGTACATACATTGACAGGGTGTATGCTGAAGCCTTGTATACTGGTATAATTACGGATACTGGCAATTTTGAACATGGATCCTATACGCCTGATACAATGAGAATTGTGGCAGATCTTCTTGAAACAGGGCTCGATAAGGCAAGGATACTGGACCTTGTATATAATAATTTCTCTGCTGACAGAATGAGACTTATGGGATTCGCCCTGAACGAAAGGATGATAGTGTTGCCGGAATTGAAAAGTGCCTACATCTACCTGTCTAAAAGTGATCTGAAGGAGTATGGTCATGTAAAAGGTGATACTGAGGGTTTTGTTAATATGCCCCTTTCAATTAAGGGTATAGTATTTTCAACCTTGTTCATTGAGAAGGATGGCTTTATCAAGCTTTCCTTCAGGTCAAAGGGGAACTTTCCTTCAAACGAAATTGCCTCCCGATACTTTTATGGAGGAGGTCACAAGAATGCCTCAGGTGGAGAATATCCTGATAAGCTTGACAATACAATTCAGTTCTTCCTTAAAGTGCTGAAGGAAAACTCATGGATGTTTGATAACATTTGATTTCATGAAGGGCACAGGTCTGTTATTCTTTTTTCTTCTTTTTATTTCCCTTACACAATGCGGTGAAAGAGGCAAAAAGCCGCTTACTGACTATAAACCGGGAAAGGATGAAATTGCCGATATGAACAGTTATATTGTCAGGAAAGACAGGGAGAGGATACAAAGCTTTTTTGAACGTAAAGGCCTGACAATGAATGAAACGCCTACTGGTTTGTGGTTCAGTATTCTGAAGGACGGCTCAGGTGCATTTTTTAAGGATACTGACAGGATTGTGTTTGCCTATGAGTGCTCACTTCTCGATGGTACTGAATGTTACAACTCTGAAGAATCAGGACCCATGGATATAAAACTGGGGCACAGCGATATTCCTTCAGGGCTAACGGAAGGTCTTAAAATGCTCAAACCCGGTGCTGAAGCCTTGTTCATCCTTCCGCCTCACCTTGCTTTCGGACTGATTGGTGATGGCAGGAAGATTCCTCCGCGATCTACACTTGTCTATTCAGTTAAAATCATAAAATAAGATTTTACCCGTTCTAAAAACATATATTTGCAAGTCTTGAAAATTTTAAACAGTAATAATCTTATATGACAGTTTTGATGAAAAAGGAAAAACTACTTACAATATTTGCTTTATCAGTTTTAATTATTTCTGTTGCTTCATGCAACAAGACAAATGAATTTGAAGAGCTTGAGAAGCAGCAGATAATTGAATACCTTGACAAAAGCAGTGTTGCTTTTGAAAAGAAACCTAGCGGACTGTATTATTCCCAGGTAGTTGCCGGGAACGGGATTGTTCCTGTTAAATATGATACCGCCTATGTAAGATATACCGGAAAGTTACTTGACGGAACTATATTTGATTCAAATCTCACAAGCTCTGCCCCCCTGGCAGTTCTTATCGGATCGCCATCAGTAATTCAGGGATTTATGGAGGGAATAACATATATGGCTTCAGGAGGCAAATCACTATTTCTGATTCCTTCATCTCTTGGGTATGGCTCGGTTGGAAATTATTATGGAGGCATCAGCGGTTACACACCTTTATTGTTTGAAGTTCAGCTTGTCCTTGTAAAGCCAGGCAAGGATCATAAATAGTTCATTGCAAAACAAATACGGCAAGCTTGTCTTTCAGTACGGGTATTTGTTTTTTCCATTCTGAAATTCTCATTGTTCTTATTGATTCCTGAGGCAGTGTTATGTCTGTGGCAATACAGAGCCTTGTATCATTCCTGCATATTTCAAGCAGTGATTCCAGCATCTTCTGATTCCTGTAGGGAGTCTCCATGAATATCTGCGCTGTGCCTTCGGAGGCTCTTTTTTCTATATCCCTGATCTTTGCAATCCGCTCGGAAGGTTTGGCAGGCAGGTAACCGTTGAATGTAAAATTCTGACCGTTCATGCCTGACGAGATAAGTGCGAGTATTATTGATGAAGGTCCCGGTAAAGGGATCACTTTTATTCCAATAGTATGGGCAATTGCAACAATGCCGGAGCCGGGATCAGCCAGACATGGCAAGCCAGCCTCACTCAGCAATCCAATATCCGATCCCCCGAGCGCAGGATTCAGATAGTCTGAAATTTCAGCTGCCGGAGTATGTTCATTAAGTATGAAAAAGATGCAGTTGTCGATAGGAAATTCCTTGTCGATGAGTCTAAGGTACCGTCTTGCACTTCTTAACTCTTCAACAATAAAAATCCGGAGCTTCTTTGTAGTTTCAATTACACTTAGCGGAATAACCGATTCAAAATCGTTGCTCCCAAGTGGCACCGGAATCAGAAAAAGGCTGCCTTTCATTTTTAGAATTAAAAATCAAATATAGCACTTTTACCTGAGGCCTGTTGACAACAATTTTCAAAGCGTTTAATAATGGTATGCTGCTTTTTTATTAGGTTTGTTATCTGATTGATATTTGTGAAAATTACTTTTCTTGGCACCGGAACCTCTCAGGGAGTGCCGGTTATTGCATGTGAATGCAAAACCTGTTCTTCTGCTGACGCTCATGATAAGCGGCTGAGAACTTCACTTTTGCTCGAGGACGAAGGAGTGACACTGCTTTTTGATGCCGGACCTGATTTCAGGCAACAAATGCTTAGGGAAAAAGTAACAAAGCTCGATGCTATCTTTCTTACTCATGAGCACAAAGATCATATTGCCGGTCTTGATGATGTGAGAGCCTTCAATTACAAGAGCCAGTCGGCTATTGATATATACTGTGAGCCGAGAGTTCAGAAAGCAGTAAGGGAAGAGTATTCATACGTTTTTTCTGAAATTCAATATCCCGGTATTCCCCGGATGCGGCTTATTGACATTCCGGAACATGGATTGTCAGTTAAGGGTGTTCATGTTCTGCCTGTGAGGGCCTTTCATTATCATTTGCCTGTTTTCGGATTCAGAATTAAGGACTTTGCCTACATAACTGACGCTAATTATATACCTGAAGAAAGCAAGGAAAAGCTGGTTGGTGTTAAATATATGGTAATAAATGCATTGAGAAAGGAAAAGCATATATCTCATTTTTCTCTCCGGGAAGCTCTTGATGTTATCAGGGAGATTTCGCCAAAGAAAGCTTTTATAACTCATATAAGTCATCAGATGGGCCTGCATGAAATAGTTTCAGGAGAGCTGCCCCAGGGCACAATACTGGCTTATGATGGACTAAAATGTAATTTTGAAAACTAGGAGAAATTATCTCTTGGTTTTATAACCTTTACTTAGTTTCTTCTGATAACCTGAAGAAAAATAATACTTGTTTCTGCCTAATTGTGATGCATTTACATGCGAAGTCTGTTTTTTTCTGCTTTTTGTTGAACCCTTTTTCTGAGGAGCACAGGCAGCCATTGATAATACTAAAAGCATTATCAGTGTATAATTCAGAATTTTTAAAATTTTTTTCATTGCTTATGCCTGATGCCAATCACCGTTAAAAATACAACATTATTATAATATTTTAAAATATTGCAGCAGATAAAGTACTGTTAAAACTTTTAATAATTAATAATCACAGCCGTTTTCAATTTGTGTTCTATGCATTATCTTGCATACGATTAGGAACGGATTTTGTTGTATTCTAATTGTTCAAGGGTTAATTACACTCAACTGTAATTTGTAAGGATGTTAACGGAGATGAAGTCTTTTATGCAGTTCTCATTAAGATTATTAATCAGTCTGGCATTTTTTATTCACCTGGCACCTGTAAATGCACAGATTATTTCAGGTCTCAGTATATCTGAGAAAAAGGGATTTTTGGTAGACGGAGTTTTATTTCAGGATTCTGTTTTTTCAGCATTCAGTTCTCCCAGGCCGCTTTACAGTTTCCTGCTTGATGGAACCAGGATGAATTCTTCGGATTATGATTACAAAGTAAACAATGGCGTTATAGATCAGGTGTTTGACAGGAATCTGCAGGTGTTTTTTTCAGTTGTCGATTCATCACTTCAGTATTACAAAGGAAATTTACTTTTCAGAAACTCAGGTAAAGATACTGTTACCATAAGCAATGTAATTCCCTTCGGTGCAGATTCAGCATCTTTAAATATTACAGGACATGGTCCTGCCGGTCTGGCTAGGGCATTCCTGTTCAGACCAGGCATAAGCCCGCTCAGGATAATACTTCCGGACAATGCATGGGAAATGGGGTACTCCTCATTCCTGATCAGCGAAGGAAAATCAATATGCTCAGTAACACGGCGTAAAGAAGTAATAAACGGTAAAAAGGGCAGGTATGAAACAATTTTGCCGCCTGGAGCTTCTGTAAACTATGCAATCTATGCAGAAATATTTGATGGTGAATGGCAGAATGGTCTGCGAAAAGTATTCAGAGACAGGTATATATACGATACAGACCATTTTGATAATTCCATGTATGAAAGAAAAGACCTGCAATGGATAAAGGAGAGTTATCTGGCAGTATTTTCAATGGCCTGGGACAGGGAGTTCTATGACAGGTTTAGTGGAAAATATACCTATGGAGATTTTCTGAGAAATTACCGTAACCAGTTTGGAAAGCTTGACGTTTTTGGAATATGGCCCACCTGGCCCCGTTTAGGCCTCGATCAGCGCAATCAGTGGGATCTCTACAGCGACTTGCCCGGAGGGACAGAACAGTTAAGGAATTTTGTAAGTATGTCGCAAATGGCTGGCACTAAGTTTTTCATAGCATACAATCCGTGGGATAACAGCACAAGGCAGGAGAATCATTATAGTGCAATGTCAAAGCTTATTGCTGAAACTAATGCTGACGGAGTTGTGCTGGATACAAGGGGGAATTCCGGTCCGGAGCTGCAG
Organism: uncultured Rikenellaceae bacterium; assembly: GCA_964516485.1. Classification (GTDB taxonomy): domain Bacteria; phylum Bacteroidota; class Bacteroidia; order Bacteroidales; family VadinHA17; genus LD21. Next base: position 8,160 of record CAZEYY010000019.1, on the reverse strand, counting down.
GCAGCAGCAGATAGCGCCAGACCTGGTGTGGTAATGTACTCAGAGGGAATGGCAGTACCTGTTGATATGCAGGGTATTATATCCGGCAGAGTTCATAATGCGCTGTATATGAGTCCTGAACTGAATCTGAACAAGCTGATTAAGCCTGATTTTGCAATATTCCGTGTCTGTGATGTGGGAGAAGCTGTACTTCATCGTGAAATTGCTGTTTCTTTCTTCAACGGATATGGTACTGAACTCAATTTGTTCAGACCTGGCGGCCGGGGAGAATCATTCGATAATGATAAAAAATTTCTCGCTAAAACAACTTTCATTCTCAGGCAAAACAATAATGAATTCCTCGATAATAGCTGGACTCCATTGATCCCCACAACAAGCGATAAACTTCATGTAAACAGATGGAAGACTGAGAATAAGACAATTTATACCGTCCTAAGCATGCTGGAGAATGGTTTCAGAGGAAACGCTTTTGCAGTCGAAGATAACGACAGCCTTCATTATCTGTCACTATGGAATCATGAAGTTCTTGTGCCTGAATATGCTGAAAATAAGCGTTTTATAAGAATTGATATTAATGGCTGGGATTCATCATTTTCAGGTACAAGGAATGAAGGATCTGTGGAATGTATCGCCGCTTTCAGAAAAACTCTAAATAGTGAAATAAAAGGAGATTCAATCAAAGTAACTTCTGCTTTGCCTGGTCTTATAGCATTCTGGAAAGGAAATCCTGGTTATAATACATTTCAGGTAACAATAAGCAGTCCATGCGATACTGTTATAAGGATTAAGGATCTGTTCGGATACTATGACGGGAAAGTTGTTATCCAGCTTCTGCAGGACAGAAAACTGACTGATGAAAATATTCTGCGAACAGGCTCCGGAGGAATACCATGGCTGGCAAGCAAAGTCACCCCGACAGTCAGGGCCTTGTCAAAGCCTGATGATATGGTGCTTGTACCGGGAGCTGCTGTAAAACTTGATCTGACTGCAGATGATGAATTTATTCCCTACCCGGAACTGAAAGGAACAGAATTTTCTGTTGATAGTTTTCTTATAGACAGGTATCCGGTTACAAATGAACAATATTTTGAATTTATTCTGGCTACAGGCTACAGGCCTTCTGATACCTCAGGATATCTTAGTCATTGGAGCAGGGGAGTTTTCCGTCAGGGACAGGAAAGATATCCAGTTGTCAATATCTCTTATGAGGATATGAATGCCTATGCAAGGTGGGCGGGAAAGAGACTTCCTACTCAGGCTGAATGGCAGCTGGCAGCACAGGGCACTGATAAACGAAAATGGCCCTGGGGTAATGATTTCCATGGTACTTACAGCAATAATTCCTTTGCCCGTATGACTCCTGTTGACGCTTTTCCGAAAGGACAAAGCCCCTATGGTGTTCTGGACCTTGTTGGCAATATCTGGCAAATGACAGCTGATATTTACTTTAACGGGACTAATTACTTCGGGATAATAAGGGGTGGAAGCTATTATAAACCTGAATCAAGTTCCTGGTATCTGCAGGGAGGTCCTCAGTCACTTGACAAAACCCAGATACTGCTGATGGTTTCTCCGTCATTTGACAGGAGTTCAGCCGTTGGATTCAGATGTGTAAAGGATATTGATAAAAGGAAATTTAAAAGCAAAAAGTAAATAACTGGTTCCTGGCATTTCGATCCAATAAAAAAACCTGCAGTGAGCAGGTTTGTTTAAATGACAGGCAGATACTTTCTCTTATATTTTTATAGTTTAATATGTACTGTTTTTTTGAACAGCTAATTAGACTTTGAGTTTCTTTTCAATTTCATTAATCTGGTTTCTGAAATGTTTGTCAGTATCAATGAGGTTGTTCACTGTTTTGCATGCATGGAGTACGGTGGCGTGATCTTTTCCGCCAATATGCGAACCTATGCTTGCAAGTGAGGCCTTGGTAAGGTTTTTGGAAAAAAACATTGATACCTGGCGGGCCTGTACAATTTCTCTTTTCCTTGTTTTGCCCTGGATCAGCTCAATAGGGATCTTGTAATAATCACAGACAATTTTCTGAATATATTCTATTGTGATTTCACGCCTTGTAGTGCTGATAAGTTTTTCAACCATCATACGGGCAAGGTCGAGTGTTATTTCTTTCCTGTTAAGGGTCGATTGAGCATAGAGAGAAATAAGGACTGCTTCAAGTTCCCTGATGTTATTTGAAATGTTAATTGCAAGAAACTCAAATATTTCATCCGGCAATTCAATTCCATCGTTATATGCTTTCTTTTTCAGAATGGCAAGCCTGGTCTCATAATCAGGTCTTTGCAGGTCAGCCTGCAATCCCCATTTGAACCTTGACAGCAGCCTTTGTTCCATACCCTGAAGTTCAACCGGTGGTCTGTCGCTTGTTAAAATAAGCTGTTTTCCCGACTGGTGAAGGTGATTAAAGATATGGAAGAATGTATCCTGTGTCTTTTCTTTTCCGGCAAATTCATGAACATCATCAAGTATGAGAACATCTATCATCTGATAAAAATGCAGGAAATCATTTTTATTATTGTTGCGAACTGATTCCACGAACTGTGTCTGAAACTTATTCGCATTTACATACAGTACTGTTTTATCGGGGTGCTTTTCCTTGACAAGTATTCCAATAGCCTGTGCAAGATGTGTTTTTCCCAGCCCTGAGTCTCCATAGATCATAAGAGGATTGAATGCAGTACCTCCGGGATTGTTTCCAACTGCAATGCCTGCTGACCTTGCAAGCCGGTTGCATTCACCCTCAACGTAATTATTAAAATTGTAATCAGGATTAAGCTTCGGGTCAAAGTGAACTTTCTTGATTCCCGGAATAATAAAAGGATTTCTTATTGAAGGCTGGGTAACGTCAAAAGGAACCTGAACCGGTTTATTATTTATTTCCGACTTGTTTCTGGAGGGATACCTGACAGTATAAGGTTTACCATTTGAGTAATTGGCATTTTCCATGACAACATTGTACTCAAGCTTTGCTTCAGCACCAATCTCACGCCTGAGAGTTTTGCGGAGTATCTCAATGTATTGCTCTTCAAGGTACTCGTAGAAGAAAGGACTGGGTACCTGTATTGTCAGGATATTATTTTCAAGTTTTAAAGGAACTATAGGCTCAAACCATGTTTTATAGCTGATTGATGGAATTATATCTTTTATGATTTGCAGACAATTATTCCAGATGTCAATATGAGATTTGTTCATTTAGCTTGTTGTTTTTTTATCTGATCCCAATCATGCTGATTCAGGTAGCAATATTTGTAAAAAAAAAACTTAAAAAAAAAATTTTTTTTGCTTGACTTTTTCAAAAATAATATATGTTTTTAATGTTCAGCAACTTATATGATGAAAAAAAAATAAAAAAAATAAAATGCTGAATATCAGATATATACATTGTTTTGAAGTGGTTTAGCAGTGTAATACAATTCATTAGGAGATACTCATCAAAAAATGACTTTCAGCTGATAAAAGCATGAAGATTTTGACATCAGATCAGAATGGATTTTTAATATAAAGATTATCTGATTTTTACTAAAAACAGGTAAGCTTCATTTTCCCTTTTTTCCGAAAATTGAAAAGTGAACATACCTTTTAGGATTTGCTTTTACATCAGTCAGAAGTATGTTTAAACTCTCTAAACTGTTTGATAAATTTGAATAAAGTGTGTCATTTGATATTAGCTGACCTGCAGTTCCTTTCCCTTCATTAATTTTTTCAAGTGTTAATGTGGTTTGCTGAAGGCTTGATTTAAGGTTAACTATTGTATTATAAATGTCTGCAGCAGCTAGTGTGTCTGTAATATTATCAATATTTTTTAATGTGGAGCTTATATCTTCTGATTCATCTGCGAGCATTTTCGAGAATTTGTTCAGGTTCTCAATTGTGCCTGCCAGGTCTGTCTCTTTTGATCCTATAATATTCTTCAGGCTGCCGGAAGTGTTTTTCAGGTTATCTGCAGTAATTTCGATATCTGATTTGAAATCCTCATTCATAAGTTTATCGAGAGAGGATGTGACAGAATCCATAGTAACAATGAGACTTGAAAATTTTTCTTTGAGCGGTTGAAATTCACTTCTGACCATTTCAGCGAGCGAGGGAGCCACACGGCCGGGTATTGTATCACCTTCAGAATAGAATCCGGGCCCATTGCCATAAACGAACTGCACTTTCATACCTCCAAGCAGTGATATTGGAGTAACTTCAGCAACAGTATTCAGTGGCAGCCTGAAATCCCTGTCAACAGAAAACTCTACAATTATCTTTCCGCTGCTTTCGTCAAGAAAATCAAGTGACTGTACAACTCCAACCTTATACCCATTCACCTCCACAGGATTTGACTCTGACAAACCACCTATGTTATCATATACCGAATAATAGTAAGCCACATTCTGAAAGAAATTTTTCCCCTTCAGAAAATTGTATAACCAAATGAATATGACCAGTGTAATTACAACTGTGGCGCCGATTTTGACTTCATTTGATATTTTCATTGGCTGAAACTTATTTAGACTTTTTCCCTGAATCTTCGATTGCTTTCTGCAAAGGTACGGATTTACCGTTTCTTACAGCTACAACAAACGCATCAGGATACAGATATGATATTTTTTTTCTGAATTTCACTGCTTCAGTGTATTCGGAAAAACTTCCTGCAAGATATTTGTAACGGTCATTTTCCGCTATTTCAGTTATGTTGTTGATCCCCTTGAAATTTCCAGGTTTTATTTCATTCCTGGCTGACGATGTTGCGACCTGTACCATGAAAACAAGCTCGTTATTTTCAGCAACAAGTTCTGCAGTATCCTTTTTTTCCGGTTCAACTGATGCTGAGATGCCGCTTCTCCTGTCAATTTCAGTTATATATTCCTTGCAGGCCCTGTAGATAGCTGAAGCCAGATAGTCCTGACCCTGGGTTGAATTAAGATACTTTTCTTCAGTCGGATTGGTTATAAATCCCGTTTCTACAAGAACACTTGGCATTGTAGTCATATAAAGCACCCAGAATCCGGCCTGTTTTACTCCTCTGTCGTTCCTGTTTGCCTTGTCTCTGAACTGGGACTGAATTTTCGCTGCCAGCAGGGTACTCTGATCCTGGTGAACGTTTTGCATCAGAGTGAACATTACATAAGATTCAGGTGATTTTGGATCGAAGCCCTCATATTTTGTTGAGTAATCATTCTCAAGAAGGATAACTTCATTTTCCTTCATCGCGACCTGAAGGTTAGCCTCGTCTTTTGCAAGCCCCATGATAAATGTCTCGGCACCGGCTATCTTTTTCGACGGAGCCCAGTTTGCATGGATTGATATAAACAGGTCTGCATTGTTTTTATTTGCAATCTCTGCCCTGTCTTTCAAATCAGGAAAAATGTCAGTTTTTCGTGTATAAATGACTGAAACATTTTTGAGGTTTTTTTCAATATAATCTCCTGTTTTAAGCGCAATGTTCAGTGTTATATCTTTTTCCCTGCTGGCTGATCCAAGAGCTCCGGGATCTTTCCCTCCATGTCCTGCATCAATTACTATTGTCCATTTTTTTGAGTAATCCGCTGTTGAAAATGAGGTACCTGGAAGCAGTAAGACTAACGCTGCCAGAAATAATTTAAGGCTTATTGTATGATTGTCCTGCCCTTTAACGTTTTTAATATATGGTATCATCCGAAGTTGATGTTTTTTATTAGTTTTGCGCTGGCATCACAGTTTGCACAAAAACTATACAAAATTAGTATTTAAGTTGTATTTTTTTAAAGAAATCAGGTTCCTTGTTCTGTGGCTGATGATCGCCGCCTCATTACCCTTGCAGGCACAGGAGACAGTAAAGGATTCACTGATGCTTATATCTCCTGCAGATTCAGTGCTTGCCGACAGCCTTAAGCCCGGTTTCAGGAAATTATCACCCAACGCAATTGATCAGCAGGTCACATATTCAGCAGCAGGTTCGGTAAAACGCGATATCCGCAATAAGAAGGTAATACTGATTGATCAGGCAGTTGTTACTTATGGAGAGATAGAGATAAAGGCCGACTCCATGATTTTCAACATGAGCAATAATTTATTGTTTGCAGCAGGAAGGCCTGATACAAGCGGAAAACTTAAAGGTACACCGGTGTTCCGAGAGGGTAATAATGAGTTCAAGGCTGATGAGCTTACATACAATATCAAAACAAAGAAGGCTCTTGTGAAGAACATCATTACAAAACAGGATGAAGGTCTTGTCCATAGTTCCTACACAAAATTGCTTGAAGACGGTACTTCGAATATTGCTAAAAGCACATATTCAACCTGTGAGGCTGATACACCTCATTTCTATATAAATATGCCAAAGGCCAGGGTTTATCCAGGAAAGAAAATTGTTTCCGGCCCCGGCAACCTTGTTGTGGAGGGCATTCCGCTGCCACTTGTTATCCCCTTCGGTTATTTCCCGATCAACACACACCATTCTTCATCTGGTATTCTTTTCCCGAGCTTCGGACAGGAAAGGGAAAGAGGTTATTCGTTCAAGGATATGGGTTATTACTTCAGTGTAAACAGCTATATGGACCTTAGTATCAAGGGAGACATATATTCAAACGGTACCTGGCTGGCGAATGTTGTTACAAATTATAATAAGCTGTACAAGTATAACGGCAATTTTAATTTCAGCTATGCAAACAATATCGCTGGGCATAAAGGTTTGGAAGATTACAGTGAATCGACAAACTACCGTGTTGGATGGCAGTTTGCCCAGGATGCAAAGGCTGCGCCCGGCTCGAGGTTTTCTGCGAGCGTGAACATGAGTTCAAGCGGCTATGATAAGCAGAACAGCTACAATGTTATGGATCATGTCACAACAACAAGGCAATCGAGCATAAGTTATTCAAAATCGTGGGCAGGTACTCCATTCAACCTATCCACAAGCATGAACCACAGTCAGAACGTAAAGAACAAGACAGTGGATGTAAACCTGCCTAAGGTAAGTTTCAATATGTCAAGGATTTACCCATTGAAGATGGGCAGGCAGAGCGGAAAAACAAAATGGTATCAGGAACTGCAGTTCCAGTATTCATCTTCACTTGATAACAGGATAAGCACCTACGACAGTCTACTCTTTAAACCGGAAGGGGCTGAAAGTATGAAAAACGGTTTCAAGCATGATGCTCCACTGAGCATTCAGCTCCGACCTTTTAAAAACTTTAATATTTCTCCTTCGCTTACCTATTCCGGCGTGCTATATAGCAGAAAACTGGAGAAATACTGGGATGAGGAGACAGGAAAAGTCAGAGATACAACATTGAAAGGTATGTTTTACGGTCAGGCAGTTAATCCTGCAATTTCTGCAGGGTATAATCCACAGATCTTTGGGATGTATACCTTCCTGAATCCGGAATCAAGAGTTCAGGCTGTCCGCCACGTTATAAAACCTTCTGTCGGATTCAGCTATGTACCTGAGGTTCCGGGGCTCAGTTCAGGAATGTATAAACAAGTACAGACTAATTCGTCGGCATCAGCTTTTGAAGAGTATTCGGTTTTTGCAGGTAATATATATGGTACTCCTTCCTCACCCAAGCGGAATGGTTCATTGTCGTTCGGACTTGTAAACCTGGTGGAGGCTAAGGTACTTGCCAAGGATGATACAACCGGAGTGCCTCAGAAGGTCAAAATAATTGACAATTTTGGTATAAACACCAGTTATGACATTTTTGCGGAATCCAAGAACTGGGCTCCTGTATCCATGACAGCAAGGACTACGCTGATGGAGAATATCAATATTTCTGCAAGAGGTGGCTTTTCTTTATATAGTCTGGATTCAACTGGCAATGAGACGGATAAATTTCTGTATTCCACGAACCGCAAATTGATGAGGCTTACTGGTTTTGGTGCCAGTATTGATTTTAGTCTCGACCGGCTCCTTATGGGGAAGGAATCCGGAGCTGCAGGTAGTCCTCAGTCAGCAGGGCCTGTAAGCCAGAGGGTTGGAGGGAATGAAGAAGAAGGAGGACATGACCAGATGGAATCAATTAAAAGCGATCTGTATGGATATCAGGCATTTGAGATGCCATGGACCTTTAATGTAAGCTACAGCTTAAATTATTCAAAACCTGCCCTCAAATCGACAATAAGCCAGACACTATCTTTTAATGGCAGTGTAACGATTACCAAAAAAATGCTGGCTGATTTTAC
>CAZEYY010000018.1:29803-41260 GCA_964516485.1 uncultured Rikenellaceae bacterium | reverse complement strand
CAGTAATCAGTAAGCAGTAATCAGTAAGTAGTTCCTGCAGAACAAGCAACCAGCAACAAGCAACCAGCATGCTGAAAAACAGACTTAAAGACAGCCACTTCGTAAAGAGAATACTTATATTCTTCGCTATTCTCGGTCCCGGCATAATTACCGGCAGCGTTGACAATGATGCCGGCGGAATCACAACCTATTCGGTTGCCGGAGCAATGTATGGCTATAACCTTATCTGGACTCTTATCCCTTCATTCATAGTACTTCTTGTTGTACAGGAGATGAATGCCAGGATGGGTATTGTTACAGGTAAAGGTCTGTCAGATCTTATCAGGGAAAATGCAGGAATGAAGATCACCTTCCTGATTTTTCTTGGCCTGCTTTTTTCGAATATCGGCAACACCACAACTGAATTTGCGGGTGTTGCAGGCAGTATGGAAATATTCGGCATAAGCAAATATATTTCGGTTCCGGTAACGGCAGTGCTTGTCTGGTTCCTTGTTGTTAAAGGCACTTACCAGATAGCAGAACGGATCTTTCTCATTTTCAGCCTCTCACTTCTGACTTACGTGGTTTCTGCACTTATGAGCGATCCCGACTGGTCGGCTATCGGCACTGCAATTGTCAGGCCACAAATGGAGATGAACACACAGAGCCTTGCAATGATTATAGCACTTGTGGGCACAACAATTGCTCCATGGATGCAGTTCTATATGCAGGCTTCAGTAATTGAAAAAGGCCTGAAGATGAAGAATTACAGGTTCACACTGATAGACATTGCCGTAGGTTGTGTTGTCACAGTGGTTGTTGCCTTCTTCATAATGGTAGCCTGCGGAGCAACACTTTATCCTAACGGAGTATCAATAAATGAGGCCAAAGATGCTGCCCTTGCACTGAAGCCCCTTGCAGGGAAACTTGCCTCTCAGGTATTTGCATTCGGACTGTTTATAGCCTCTGTTTTCTCGGCAACTATACTGCCCCTGGCAACAGCCTTTTATGTATCTGAAGCATTCGGATTCGAAGCAGGCATCGACAAGAAATGGGATGAGGCAAAGGAATTCTATTCACTCTATACTTTCATTCTTGTTATTTCAGCATTGATAATCCTGATACCGGGAGCTCCGCTTATCAAAATATCAATCTGGTCACAGGTGCTTAACGGGATACTGTTGCCTGTTGTCCTGATAAGCATGATACTCCTTATAAACAATAAGAAAATTATGGGAGTTTATGTCAATAATCTAATCCAGAACATAATAGGCTGGGCGGCTGTAATTATACTTGTGATCCTTTCTGTGGTGCTGCTGATTATTCCATTTTTCAGCAGGTAAGCATTTTTTTCTTAATTTGCGGTTTTTGTAAATCATTGAATATGAAATGCGAAAGGCACCCCTGGCATAATATTGCTCCAGGTGATAATGCACCTGAATTTGTGAAAAGCATAATTGAGATTCCTAAGGGATCAAAGGGGAAATATGAAATGGACAAGGATTCAGGTCTCCTGCGGCTTGACAGGGTGCTGTTTTCATCTGTTCATTATCCTGCCAATTACGGATTTATTCCGCAAACCTACTGCGATGACAATGACCCTCTTGACATTCTTGTAATCTGTTCAATAGATGTTTTTCCCATGTGCATAATTGAGGCTAAGGTAATTGGTGCAATGGAAATGGTTGATGGCGATGAAAGAGATGACAAGATAATAGCTGTGGCAAAAAATGATATGTCGGTAAACCATATTGGCGAGCTTTCAGAACTCCCTCCTCATACCCTTGTTGAACTGAAACGGTTCTTTGAAGATTATAAGAACCTGGAGCATAAGGATGTCATTGTAGATCATTTCATTAACAGGGAGCAGGCGTACGAGATAATACGTGACAGTATGCGCCTTTACAATTCAAGGAAGCACCTTCTTACAGGGATGTAGCTCTCACCTGACGACAGGCCAGGAACCACTCTCAAATTCTTTTGGTGTGATGGCTGAAGGATCAATAACTATATGCTTTATTAGCATCCTCTTCCATGTATAAGTTATATGGATCATTCCATCATCTGTCTGAATTACTGCCGGATATGAAAATTCTGTTCCTTCAATGTCATTTTCGAGAAGCGCTGCTGCTTTCCAGTCAGTCCCATTTTCAGAGACAGCCACGTTTATTATGTTCCGTCCTTTTGTAAGGTGGTTGTAAACAAGTAATTGCCTGCCATCTTTAAGAGTAACTGCATCGATGCCGGAGTTTGGATTCGGAAGAGCCGTTTCAGCAAGCTCGCTCCAGGAGTAACCATTGTCAATTGATTCGGCTGTAAGTATTTTGCCTGAAGTACTTCTGCAAAGCATCTGAATTTTTCCTCCCTTATGAGTAAGTACTGTCGGCTGAATTGCCCCTGTTGTTTTTTCGTTTAAAGCTGCTGTTCTTTCCCAGGTGATGCCAAGATCAGAAGTGAATTCCATGTGCACCCTCCATCCGTCATTTTCAGTGCTTGACGGGCATATCAGCTCACCATTTTCGAGAAGGACAGGTTTATTCTTTATGGGGCCAAGTATATTCTTTGGAAGCCTGACAGCTTCCGACCATGTTTTTCCGTTATTGTCAGATGTCTTCAGCATCCCCCACCAGGCAGAAGGTGACGGGCCTACCTTATAGAACAGCAGGAGTCTGTTCCCCGAGTTGTAAAGCACCGGGTTCCAGCATGGATGTCTCATAAGCTTGTTAAGTATTCCGTTTGCTACCTCAACAGGTGTTGTCCATTTTCCATTAATATTCCTGCTTACCCAGATTCCCACATCCTTGTCGCCTTCCTGTGAACCGGCAAACCAGGCTGCAACAAGTCCCTCTTTTGTTTCAGCAATTGTTGATGCATGGCATGAAGGAGCGCTGATATCACCTGTTTTCCAGATGTATTCTGTCCTTACAATGCACTTGCTTCCAGTCCATGGGTCAGCTGAAAAAGCTGATTTAAAGATAATTACAGTCAGGACAAATAATATTGATTTCTTCATGTTCTTCCGATTGAAAATTGCCTTAAATTTAAGAAGAGATTTTAATAGTTGGTTTTCCTTATTGATTTATATCTTTTTTCTATGAAATCATTGCTTTTTTTCAGATATCTGTCGGTTATTCTTATACTTTCTTTATTCATTCCTGAATCTGTTTCGGGACAGAAGAATAAGGAGGAGGAATATCTGGGAAAGGCAGAATTATACAAGTCAAAAAAATATCTTCTTGAATATTTGTCTGATACGGGTGTTGTCAGGAAGTATGGGCTTATATCAGATGCTATCTGGTCTTATGCCGAACTTGGTATGCAGGAGTTCAAGTCGTCTGCCCTGCTCATAAAGACCCTTGAAGAAGAAGGATTCAGCGTGGAAAGAAATGTAGCCGGGATGCCAACTTGTTTTGTGGCAACATGGGGTTCAGGAAAACCGGTTATAGGTCTGCTTGGTGAGTTCGATGCACTGCCGATGATCTCGCAGAAACCACTTAGTCCTGTTCAGGATCCTCTTGTCGAGGGAGCTCCCGGGCATGGGTGCGGGCATAATATGATGGGCACTGCCGGAGTAGCTGCGATTGTGGCTCTTAAAAAAACAATGGAAAAGGAAAATATTCAGGGCACAATTAAATTTTTTGGTTCTCCGGCTGAAGAAACACTAATAAGCCGGCCATACATGGTAAGGGCCGGAGTTTTTAAAGATGTTGATGCTGTGATAGATAACCATGCTTCATCGGAGTTTGCCACAAGTTATGGCATAAACGGTACTGCTGTGATGTCAGTGATCTTTTCATTCAAGGGCAAAACGGCACATGCGGCAGGCGCTCCATGGTCGGGCAAGAGTGCACTCGATGGTGTTGAACTGATGAATATTGCTTCAAACTACCTCAGGGAACATCTTTTTTACACACACAGGCTTCATTATGTTGTAACCGAGGGAGGGGAGGCACCGAATGTTGTTCCCGACAGGGCTTCAGTGTGGTATTATATAAGGAACACTGACGAAAGGCTTGAAGCCATGTATGCACGGGTGCTAGATTGTGCAAAAGGTGCGGCTCTTGCTTCAGGAACTATTCTGGACACAGTGACTGTTTTAACGGCAACACACCAGAGACATTCAAACAAGGCACTGGCAGAGGCTATTCAGAAAAATATAGAACTGGTGGGCATCCCGGAATGGACTGATACCGATAACAGTTTTGCAAAAGCTCTGCAGAAGGAGCTGGGAGAAAAGGAAAATGGTTATCCGCTTAAGGTAAAGGGTTTGTTGAAGCCTGCTGAAGTGCAGACAGGCGGCGGCTCTTCTGATGTTGGTGAAGTAACTCTTGTTGCCCCCACAGCAACTATCAATTTCCCGGGTAGTGTGCCTGGTGCAATAGGACATCACTGGTCATCTGTTGCATCAAATTACGGTAATGCTGCATGGAAAGGACTTAATGCAGGAGCAAAAGCCATCGCTGCATCTGCCCTCGACCTGCTTACAAAGCCAAAAATCCTGGAAGAAGTAAAAAAGGAATTTGCCGAATATTCAAAGGAACATCCTTATAAATCGTTTCTGCCTGAGGGGGCTCAACCTCCTGTTGATCTGAACAAAAACCTCATGGATAAGTACAGGGATGCCATGATGAAACTTGAAACAGGTGACAAATAGTTTAATATTTTTCTGGTGAGTTGTATATTTGCACCTTGCAGTTTCTTCTTAATAATTCACTGCACGGACAATGGAAAAAGGATTTTTCAGATCGGCGACTTACAGAACACCTTTAAAGACAAAGCTGTCACTGGCAGAGAGGCTACGGTATAACAGCCGCCTGTATTTTATATTCAAGTATGCTTACATAGTATTTAAGACCAGAAGGATGGCCCGCAAAAAGATTTACCACGACAGGGAGTGGGCTGAGTCGTCATACTATATTTTCAGGTTTATTGAAAAGACCGGTGGTGTCTTTGACATTACAGGGATGGAGAATATTTTAAAGCATGACGGACCGGTTCTTTTCATAAGTAATCACATGAGCACCCTTGAGACAATGATACTTCCGTGCATAATTTCACCACTGAGAAAAGTCACCTTTGTTGTTAAGGAAAGCCTTGTTAAACATCCTCTGTTTAAAGATGTGATGTTATCGAGGAATCCTGTTGTGGTGGGCAGGTCAGATCCAAGGAAGGATTTTGAAGCTGTTATGGGAGGCGGCACTGAACTGTTTTCAAAGGGGATATCTGTTATTATTTTTCCTCAGAGCACAAGAAGCGTCGATTTCAAACCGGAGGAGTTCAACTCAATTGGAGTGAAGCTTGCAAAAAAAGCAGGAGTGCCTGTTGTGCCTATAGCAATTAAAACTGATTTCTGGGGCAACGGCAAGCTTATAAAGGAGCTCGGGCCGATTGACTGCCATAAGACAATTCATATTAAATTCGGTGAATCATTCACTGTTTCCGGCAATGGCAGAGAGGAAAACAACCGGATAATAAGCTTTATTCAGGACTCCCTTAAGGAGTGGAAATAAATTTCCCGGGGTGAGAGGGGGAGGCTAAAGCTGCAACCATTCATGTTCTGCTTCCTGTTGTAATTGATATTGCTGTCGTACAAAGACAAAAGATCATAAGTATGTTGAATATTTTTTAAGTGTATTTTGTACATTTATTCTATTTTTCATTAGATTTGGTAGGAGCAATGTGCTGCATAACGGTTTGCGGTATGTTGTTGCGAAGAAAATAGTACAGGATCGTTTAACGTAAATATCAATAAATCACCATCTTCTTAATTCTTTAACAATATGGGAACACTCGACTGGATCGTTCTGGGCATTTTCTGCCTGGGGCTTGTGGCAATGATCATTTATGCTTCTAAACAGAAAAATGATACCTCAACTGATTATTTTCTGGCAGGCAGGGATGCGACATGGCTTGCAATAGGATCTTCAATTTTTGCGTCCAACATCGGATCGGAACATCTTGTAGGACTTGCAGGTGCCGGTGCCTCAAGCGGGATGGCAATGGCTCACTGGGAGATGCATGGCTGGATAATCCTGATCCTGGGCTGGTTCTTTGTTCCATTTTATGACAGAAGCGGTGTTTTCACAATGCCTGAATTTCTTGAAAAAAGATACAACAAGGGTTCAAGAAGCGTACTTTCAATCATTTCTCTGGTCAGCTATGTCTTTACAAAGGTTGCTGTAACAGTTTATGCAGGCGGCGTTGTTTTCAAGCAGGTCTTTGGCATAGACTCAATGTTCGGAATCGACTTTTTCTGGATCAGTGCTGTTGGCCTTGTTGTCCTGACAGGGATCTATACAACAACAGGTGGCATGAAGGCTGTGCTGTGGACCTCAGTGCTTCAGACTCCGGTTCTGCTGATTGGTTCACTTGCAGTATTGGTAATTGGTCTCATAAAACTGGGAGGCTGGTCGGAGATGATGGCAATATGCAAGGCAGTTCCTGTAAATGCCGATGGAGATACTATGACAAGCCTTATGCGATCAGCCAATGATCCTGAATATCCGTGGACAGGTGTGATCCTGGGATCAGCAATAATTGGTTTCTGGTACTGGTGCACCGATCAGTTTATTGTCCAGCGTGTTCTCTCCGGCCGTAACCAGCAGGAGGCACGAAGAGGTGCAATTCTCGGAGCTGCATTTAAATTATCACCTGTTTTTATTTTTCTTATCCCGGGCATGATTGCTTATGCAATGAATGCGAAGGGCCTGATAACTCTCCCTGATTCTGATTCAGCATTTTCAGTGCTTGTCAAAGAGCTTCTTCCAGTGGGTTTCAAGGGCCTTGTAGTTGGTGGTTTGCTTGCCGCCCTTATGAGCTCGCTGGCCTCTTTATTCAACTCATCGGCAACACTCTTTACTGTTGACTTTTATCAGAAGTACAAACCACAGGCAACTGAGAAGGAGCTTGTAAAGGTTGGAAGAATAGCGACTGTGACTGTTGTTGTGCTTGGTATTTTGTGGATTCCGGTAATGAAGGGGCTGGGAAAGGTTCTGTATGCTTACCTGCAGGATGTCCAGTCACTGCTTGCTCCGGGTATCGCTGCAGTGTTCCTTCTCGGAATTGCTTCAAAGAGAACAACTCCTGCTGCCGGGCTGATTGGTCTAACAACAGGATTCATCCTGGGAATGCTGAGGCTGGGACTGAAGATCTTTTCCGGAGGGATAAATCCCGATGGCATTATATATAAGGTATTCCTTGCGCCTAACTGGCTGCACTATGAGATAGTACTCTTCTTTGTGGTTATAATTATTATGATTGTAACGAGCATGGTTACCAAACGGGCTGATCCTGCTGCAATAAAGGGATTGTATGTCGGGTCGGCAACAGCTGAGGAAAAGGCTATTACACGGGCGAGCTGGAATAACTGGGATTTGTTCTTTTCCGGCCTTATAATAGTTGTAATAGTATGGTTCTATGCTTATTTCTGGTAAAAGCTAACACCCCAACACCCCCCTGGAGGGCAATATAATAGTTGAAAAAAATAGCATTTTAGAATAAAATTATGGATCAAATAAATACAAAAGAAGTCTGGTTTGTCACTGGAAGCCAGGGGCTTTACGGCCCGGAAACACTGAAGCAGGTTGCTCTTGACTCACAGAAGATTGCTGCAACACTTGACAAAACCAAAGCCATTTCACAGAAGGTTGTATTCAAGCCTGTGCTTACTACTCCGGGGTCAATCACCAGATTATGCACAGAGGCTAACAGCTCTGAAAAGTGCGTTGGTATAATTGCCTGGATGCATACCTTCTCTCCTGCTAAAATGTGGATTGAAGGACTGTCGGTTCTCAACAAGCCTCTGCTTCATCTGCATACCCAGCTGAACCGCGATATCCCCTGGAAAACAATTGACATGAATTTCATGAACCTGAACCAGTCGGCTCATGGCGACAGGGAGTTCGGGTTTATCGCAACAAGGATGAGGCTCAACCGTAAAGTTGTCGTTGGTCATTATCTCGACAGTGATGTTGCAGAAAGGATTGCTGTGTGGATACGTGCTGCATCAGCATTTGATGATGCCAGGGGAATGAAGGTGGCCAGGTTCGGCGACAATATGCGGGAAGTGGCTGTAACTGAAGGAAACAAAGTCAGCGCCCAGTATAAAATGGGCTATTCGGTTTACGGTTACGGCATTGGCGACCTTGTAAAGGAAGTCAACAAGGTTTCAGACACCGCTGTGAAGAAGCTTATTGCAGAATATTCTGACATGTACAGCATCACAAAGAGTATCGCAACTTCCGAGTCACTGAGGGAAGCAGCAAGGATTGAAGCAGGGATGGAGAGTTTTCTGAAAAAGGGCGATTTCAAAGCTTTCACAACATCATTTGAAGACCTTCATGGCCTGAAACAGCTTCCCGGGATTGCTGTTCAGAGACTCATGTCGAAAGGCTACGGCTTCGGAGCCGAGGGAGACTGGAAAACAGCAGCGCTTGTCCGTTCAATGAAAGTGATGTCGGAAGGACTCAGGGGCGGAACATCATTCATGGAAGACTATACTTATCATTTCGACCCGCAGAACATGTCAGTACTCGGAGCTCACATGCTCGAGATCTGCCCGTCAATAGCTGCAGGAAAGCCATCTGTGCAGGTTCATCAGTTGTCAATTGGCGGAAAGGAGGACCCGGCACGCCTCGTATTTAAAACAACTCCTGCCCAGGCTATAAATGTATCAGTCATTGACCTTGGAAACCGGTTCAGGATGATAGTTAATGAAGTGGAAGTGATAAAATGTCCTGATATGCCGAAGCTTCCGGTAGCAAGCGTATTATGGAGGCCAAAACCTGACCTTAAGACAGGAGCTGCTGCATGGATCTTTGCAGGAGGTGCGCACCATACAGGATTCAGCACTGCAATTGACTCGGAATATCTCGAAGATTTTGCCGGCATGACAGGTATTGAATATGTTCATATAGGAGAAAAGCTGGATCTTGCTGATTTCAGGAAGGAACTGAGATGGAATGAACTCTATTATCATCTTGCTTCCGGAATTGCCTGATAAAGATCAAATTAGAAACATATACTGATCCTGATGAAGAATTATTCAAAATATCCAAAGTACTATGTAGCGGTAGACTGTGTAATTTTCGGATACGACATTCGTAAAAAAATACTCAAACTGCTGCTTGTCAAGCGGAACATTGATCCCGGAAAAGGTTCCTGGTCGTTGGCCGGAGGCTTTGTAAAGGAGAAGGAAAGTATTGATGATGCTGCAGCCAGGATACTCAGGAAGCTTACAGGCATCAGCACGGTATTGCTTATCCAGAGCCGGACATACGGAGATACTGACCGCGATCCTGGCGCCAGGGTAATTTCAACAGCTTACTATGCCCTCACAGGCACTTCGGAAATTAATCACGAGCTTGTTAAGGATAATGGCGCTCACTGGCGTTCAGTTGAAGATCTTCCGAAACTTGTCTTTGATCATTCAAAGATGGTGAAGCAGGCTCTTCATGATCTTCAGAACCTACTGAAAACCAAACCTGTAGGCTTTGAACTTCTGCCCGAAAAATTTACTCTTGTTCAGCTTCAGGAGTTATATGAGGCTATACTCCGGGTAAAAGTCGACAAAAGAAACTTCAGGAAGAAAATTCTTTCAATGGATATCCTTGAAAAGCTTGAGGAAAAGGAGAAGCAGACTTCAAAAAAAGGCGCCTGGTATTATACTTTCAAGAAAGAAAGGTATGACAAACTCAGCATGAATGGATTTAGTTTCAACCTTGATGTGAGCTGAAAAGAAGTGCCTAAAGTGCCTAGAGTGCCTAGAGTTTGGATAAAATAGAGATTATTATGCTGGAGAAATTAAAGGAGGATGTGTTTAAGGCGAATCTGGAGCTTGTTGCAAGGGGGCTTGTAATACATACCTGGGGCAATGCAAGCGGCCGTGATCCTGAAACCGGACTGATTGTAATAAAGCCTTCGGGAGTGAGCTACACTTCCATGAAACCGGAGGATATGGTTGTGCTTAATCCCGATGGTACAGTGGCAGAGGGAAAATACAAACCGTCAACTGATGCTCCCACACATCTTCTGCTCTATAAAAAGTGGAAAACAATAGGAGGTGTTGTTCATACTCATTCAGGGTATGCAACATCATGGGCTCAGGCCGGGATGGCCATACCTGCACTTGGAACCACCCATGCTGATCATTTTTACGGTGAAGTGCCATGCACCAGGAAGCTTAAGAAAAGAGAGATAGATGTTGATTATGAGCTTAATACAGGCAAGGTTATTGTTGAAACTTTCAATGGATGTGATCCGCTTTCAGTTCCATCGGTGCTTGTAAACATGCATGGACCCTTCTCTTGGGGAACAGATGTAAATAATGCTGTTTACAATGCCGTTGCTCTGGAGGAAATAGCACATATAGCCATGAATACATTTCTTCTCGGTCACAGAAAACCAGTCTCAAAGGCGCTTCTTGACAAGCACTACAACAGAAAGCATGGAAGTAATTCATACTACGGTCAGAATAAAAAATAAAATTACAGAGTATGGCAGGCAAATATGTTATCGGACTTGATTATGGAACTGATTCAGTAAGAGCAGTTGTTGTTGATACAGCAACAGGAAAGATTGCCGGCACTTCAGTCTTCGAGTATCCAAGATGGAAGAACGGACTTTTCTGCGATCCGTCAATTAATCAGTTCAGGCAGCATCCGGCTGACTATATTGAAGGTCTTGAACAGTCTGTCAGGGGAGCACTTAAAGGCTTGTCTCCTGAAATAGTCAGGAACATTGCCGGGATTTCAGTTGATACTACAGGCTCAACACCTGTTGCAGTTGACAGGGAAGGCATCCCGCTTTCACTTAAGCATGGCTTTGAATGCAATCCTGACGCAATGTTCATACTGTGGAAGGATCATACTGCTGTTAAGGAAGCTGATGAAATTAATAAGCTGGCACGAAGCTGGGGAGGTACCGACTTTACAAAATACGAGGGAGGAATATACTCTTCGGAATGGTTCTGGGCTAAGATTCTTCATGTGCTGAGAGGAAATGCTGATGTGCGGAGAAGTGCATTCTCTTGGGTTGAGCACTGTGACTGGATTCCTGCATTACTGACAGGTAATACAAATCCTCTGCAGATAAAGAGAAGCCGCTGTGCAGCAGGTCATAAAGCAATGTGGCACGAGGATTTCAGCGGACTTCCCGATCAGGAATTCCTGACAAGGCTTGATCCTCTTCTTTCAGGTATCAGGGAAAGACTATACAGAAACACTTATACCTGTGATGTCCAGGCTGGCAATCTGACCAGGGAATGGGCTGACAGACTGGGACTTACAACAGATGTTAAGGTCGGGGCCGGATCATTCGATGCTCACATCGGAGCCATAGGTGGTGAGATAAAACCTTACCAGCTGATAAAGGTGATGGGAACTTCAACATGCGATATGCTTACAGCTCCGATGTCTGAAGCAGGTGACAAGCTTGTTGCAGGCATCTGCGGCCAGGTTGACGGTTCTATTGTTCCCGGTA
>CAZEYY010000018.1:24915-29703 GCA_964516485.1 uncultured Rikenellaceae bacterium | reverse complement strand
GACAAGCTTGTTGCAGGCATCTGCGGCCAGGTTGACGGTTCTATTGTTCCCGGTATGCTTGGTCTTGAAGCCGGTCAGTCGGCATTCGGAGATGTGTATGCCTGGTTCAGCAATATACTGATGTGGCCGCTGAATGAAATTCTCCCGGGTTATACATGGCTTGATGTTGAAACTAAGGAAAGGATTAAAAAGGAAACATCGGAAAGAATAATCGCTGAGCTGAGCAAACGCGCTGATTCAGTTGACATTGAAGAGAGTTCAGTTATAGCACTGGACTGGATGAACGGCCGCAGGACTCCTGATGCAAACCAGGCTCTGAAAGGAGCGATCGCGGGACTAACACTCGGATCAGATGCTCCAAGGATCTTCAGAGCGCTTGTTGAAGCAACTGCCTTTGGCTCGAGAATGATAAACGAACGGTTTATAATGGAGGGAGTCAGGATAGATGGTGTGATAGCAATAGGAGGCGTGGCAAAGAAAAATCCCTTTGTGATGCAGATAGTTGCAGATGTCCTTAACATGCCTATCAGGGTTGCAGGCTCTGACCAGACCTGTGCACTGGGAGCTGCAATGGCTGCATCGGTGGTTGCTGGCATTCATGCCGATATACCTTCGGCGCAGAAAGCAATGGGAAGCGGTTATGAGAAGGAGTATAAACCCGATCCTGTCCGTTCTGCAAAATATAATCTGATGTTTGAAAAATACAAGGCTCTTGGCCGGTTTATTGAAGGTGAAACAAAATGAAAATGATGAAGACAAAAAAGTTTATTGTTAATAAAATAACGCTATTAATTCTGGCCCTTACCCTTGTTTCAGCAGGGGGAACAAAGGAGCGGAAACTGGAAATAAGTTTCCTTCTAAGTGATATACAAAGCTTTGCTCCGTCGTACCAGATGGCAGTATGGATTGAAAAAGCTGACGGATCTTTTGTTAAAACGCTTTTTATCAGCGAGTATCTTTCGTATGGCGGATATAATCTGCCTGAAATATGCCATGAATGGTCATCAAAGGCAAAATGGGAGGAGGCAACAAAGGAGGAATTTGATGCTGTTACAGGCGCAACTCCAGGCACTGGAGAGGTTACGCTGAAGCTCACCTGCCCGGGAGACCTGCTGCCTGACGGGAAATACAGGATTTTTGCAGAAGTTCACCTTGTTGACGAGTATAATGAGCTTTATTCCGCAGAGATTGATGTAACGAAAAAGAAAAGTGCCGGAGAACTTAAGGTCAGCTATATTCCCGGGAAATGTCCCAAGAAAACTGAAGGTGATCTTATGACAGGCGTGTTTGTGAAGCTTAAATAAGAAATTCTTAATGAGATAAATCAAATAAAAAAAAGAGATGAAGACGAAAAAGAATTATTCAAGGAGGGAATTCATTTCTGCATCGGTAAAAGGTGCAGCAGTGATAACGGCATCTTCAATAATCAGTAAAAATGCATTTGGCGCAGAGGGAAAACCAGGTGGCATTCCGAGGAGAATACTGGGGAAAACCGGATTATCAGTATCAATTCTTGCATTCGGTGGCGGTTCACAGTTTCTTAAAAATGAAGACGGTGTTTGGGAACCGATACTTCAGAAAGCTTACGACAGCGGAATTAACCTTTTTGATACTGCCCCGGAATACACGGTTGCAAACTATTTTAAGAACGGGGACGTCAAGAAGTCACTTGGCAGTGAGGAAAGATTCGGAGAGGTGCTTTCACCTTACAGGAAGAACATTCATTTAATAACAAAAATTGACGGAAGGGACCCTGCCCTTGTTAAAAAGTCGGTTGAGGACAGTCTCAAAAACATGAAGACAGATTATCTCGACGCCCTGCTTATTCATGCTGTCAGCGATAAGGACAACATAAGCGATATTGAAAAAGGCGTTTATAAGGAAGTTGCTGACCTGAAACGCCAGGGGATTGTTAAATTCATTGGTTTCTCCAGCATGGACAGCGCTGCAAAATCAAAGGAACTGCTTCAGAACCTTGAAGTTGATATTGCCATGCTTGCCATCAATCCTACAAAATACAGGAACTATGCCTCAGTTGCAGTTCCGGTTGCAGTAGAGAAAAATGTCGGAGTAATTGCAATAAAGGTAATGAGGGACATTGTTGGGAAGGATGCGAAACCGGCAGAACTGTTTGATTATGTTTGGAATGAGGCTCATGTTTCATCTGCAATGGTTGGTCATACCGGTATGAAAATACTGGATGAGAATATCAAAACCGCTGTGAAATATGGTAAAAAAGAACTGGCATCGGTCGATAGGAATGACCTGGAAATGAGACTCGCAGCTTATGCAGGGCCTCATGCTTTATGCTGGGCAAGGCCTGATTACAGGGATTCCGGGATAATTGTCTGATCTAATTACCAGTTTTATATGACCCGGTCAGTAAACAATTTTCTGCTATTTTCAGTTTCAGTACTTTTTCTGGCAGCCTGTTCCCGCAAAGAGACAGTTTCGGGAGATTACCCAATAAAACCTTTGCCTTTTACTTCTGTCAGGCTTACCGACAATTTCTGGTCACCGAGAGTCAAAAAGAATTCGGAGTTGACAATTCCAATAGCATTTCATCATTGTGAAACAACCGGAAGGATAAAGAATTTTGAGATAGCAGGAGGCCTTGATACAGGAAAGTTCCAGACTATTTATCCCTTTGATGATTCTGATGTGTTTAAAATCATTGAGGGTGCCAGCTTTTCTCTTCAGACTTTCCCCGATCCTGCACTAGAAGCCTATCTCGATGCAATAATATATAAGATCAGTCTTGCCCAGGAAGATGACGGATACCTTTATACAAACAGGACGATAGCTGAGATGCACGGAGGGAAAGGGCTCCATGAATGGGCTCATGAGAAAAGATGGCTGAATGATTCCATCCTGAGCCATGAATTGTATAATCTGGGACACCTTTATGAAGCAGCAGCGGCTCATTACCAGGCAACTGGTAAAAAGTCACTTCTGGGAATTGCCCTCAAATCAGCCGACCTTGTAATTAAGGATATAGGGTGGGACAGGCTGAAGGTTTTCCCCGGGCACCAGGTAATAGAGATGGGACTTGTCAAGCTCTACCGTATAACCGGGGAAAAGAAATATCTCGATGAAGCAAGGTTCTTTCTCGATTACAGAGGTCCGTTCGGTGAGCAGTACAACCAGGCGCACCAGAAGGTGACTGACCAGGATAAGGCAGTGGGTCATTCCGTAAGGGCGACTTACATGTATTCCGGCATGGCTGACATAGCAGCCCTTGAGAATGATTCAGCCTATCTGAAAGCAATTACAGCCATCTGGGAAGATCTCGTTTTCGGCAAGATGTACCTTACAGGGGGAATTGGTGCAACAGGAGGGAATGAAGGCTTTGCTGATCCTTATGTATTGCCCAACATGTCAGCCTATTGTGAAACCTGCGCTTCAATCGGAGACATCTTTTTCAATCACAGGCTTTTCCTGTTGCATGGCCAGGCAAAATACATTGACATACTTGAGAAGACCCTTTATAATTCGATGCTTTCCGGCGTGTCTCTTTCTGCTGACAGGTTTTTCTATCCCAATCCCCTCGAATCTGCAGGACAGCACCAGAGAAGCCCGTGGTTTGGCTGCGCCTGCTGTCCCAGCAATGTTGTAAGACTGATACCTTCAATACCCGGTTATATCTATGCACAGAAGGCTGACACGGTTTATGTGAATCTTTATATTTCAAATGAAGCAAAGTTGAAAATAGGTGAAGATACTGTAAGGTTAAGCCAGACGACAAACTATCCATGGGACGGGAAAATTGAAATATCAGTGAACCCTGACAGGAAGAAAAAAATCAGCATAATGTTCCGGATCCCGGGATGGGCGGAGAATGCGGCCATACCGGGGAATCTTTACAAATTTACTGAAAAGAATTCTGAGAAGACAGAATTTCTTGTTAATGGAGAGCCTGCAGATGCCTTAATGTCAGATGGATATGCGATAATTACACGGAAATGGCAAAAGGGTGACAAGATTGAATTTGAACTTAAAATGGAGCCTCGCAAGATAATCGCCGATCAGAGAGTATGGGCAGATGGCAACAAAATAGCAATGCAGAGGGGCCCGCTGATCTACTGTGCCGAATGGCCCGATAATAATACCGGTAATATACTGAATCTGATGCTTGATGAAGATGCCCGGTTTACAGAGGAGAAGGATTCTTCGCTTTCAAAAGATGTAATCGTACTTAAGTCTACAGCTTACCAGACTAAGAGAAACCTCAGGGGAGGAGTGGACAGGATGAAGGCAGAGCCACTAAAGCTTATCCCTTATTATCTTTGGAATAACAGAGGTCCGGGCCAGATGATGGTCTGGCTGCCTGTGTCGGAATTTGTGACACGTCCGCTACCTGCGGCAACACTTGCATATCAGAGCACAGTCAAATCGAGTAAGGTGGCTTCAGATTACAGTGCTGTTAATGACCAGATTGTTCCCCTTTATCCCGGTGACAGGTCTCCTTCAAACCTGAACTGGTGGCCTGTCAGAAACCAATGGGAATATATACAGTATGATTTTCCACAGCCTGAAAGGATATCAAAGGCAAAGGTGTACTGGTTTGATGACGCTCCCGACGGTGGGTGCAGGATACCATCCGACTGGGAAGTGCTTTACCTTAATGGAAATATATGGGAACCGGTTAAAGCTTACAATAAGTACAAGGTTACAAGGGACAGACTTGATTCAATTATGTTTCAGCCTGTTGTGACATCTTCAGTAAAACTTAAAATACTGTCGCAAAGGAGATATTCAAGCGGAATATATGAATGGATAATAGAATGA
>CAZEYY010000018.1:0-24815 GCA_964516485.1 uncultured Rikenellaceae bacterium | reverse complement strand
AATACTGTCGCAAAGGAGATATTCAAGCGGAATATATGAATGGATAATAGAATGACCAACACCCTGGAAGAGCTTAGCCCCAACCCCCCAGGGGGGCTTAAAAAATTAGTGGGGATTCTTAAGTCCCCCTGTGGGGGATTTAGGGGTGAAAACAGGATAAGTACTAAATGTTTAAATATAAGTTAATTATGAAGAAAGCACTTATAATCTTTACACTGCTGATGGTTTTCGGACAGGCTTTCTCCCAGCAGTCTTTTGTACTTAACAAGGCTGAATATTTTGAACGCGGGGGCGTGAATATAATGGCCTATCAGGACATCTACCCTGAAGGACACCAGGGAGGTGTTGCAGTTATAATGCATGGAAAGAGACTTGCAACAAACGGAGACCTCAGGCTTGATGAGACTCCCGGCCAGTGGCAGCCGATCCCGAAGCAGATCGACAGGAAGGTTGATGCTGCCGGAAATGCAATTACTGTTACAATGGGTTATCCTGATGAGAGAATAAACAGGAAAGGATTCAACCCGATTGAATATCCTGACCTTACATTTAATTATACTGTTAATATTAAAGCCCGGGGCCAGTCGGTAGTTGTTACTGTTGACCTCGATAAGCCGATGCCTAAAGAATTTATTGGGAAGGTTGGATTCAATATGGAGCTTTTTCCCGGCCTGATCTTTGGAAAGACCTGGAGCCTGGGTGGAAAATCAGGCATTTTCCCGCGGCAGGCAA
The DNA here is from genome assembly GCA_964516485.1 of uncultured Rikenellaceae bacterium. Taxonomy (GTDB): domain Bacteria; phylum Bacteroidota; class Bacteroidia; order Bacteroidales; family VadinHA17; genus LD21. The sequence continues at coordinate 24,083 of CAZEYY010000018.1, read as the reverse complement.
ACGGTCCTTTTATGAAGGACAGCAAGGGAGTAATTGTATCGAACCAGCCTTTTGCAACAGGTAGCAAACTTGTTGTTGCACCTGAGGATGACTTCCTGAGGATGTCGATAGAATCAAGAACCGGAGCGCTTCAGCTGCTTGACGGAAGATATGTGCACAATAACGGATGGTTTGTAGTGCGGTCTCTTGTGGCTGACGGCGCAACGAAAAATGCAGTTGAGTGGATTATCACACCTAACAGTGTTCAGGGCTGGAAAAGCGATCCTGTTATCCATGTTTCGCAGATAGGATACCGGCCTGAACAGGAGAAAATTGCAATAATTGAACTTGATAAGTCAGATAACAGGAGCGAGGCTCCTTCACTATTAAGGATTTCCGATGATGGCAAACACCAGGAGGTGCTTACGGGAAAACCTGAATCGTGGGGAGTTTTTCTGAGGTACAACTATCTGAAATTCAATTTTTCACAGGTTAAACAGGAGGGCATGTACTATGTTAAATATGGTAGCTGGAAATCACAACCTTTCCGTATAGCAGCAGACGTTTTCAAAAGAGATGTCTGGCAGCCTGTTGTGGAGTTTTTCCTTCCTGTTCAAATGTGCCACATGAGGGTAAATGAGAAGTACCGCGTCTGGCATGGACTGTGCCACATGGATGATGCATTGATGGCGCCGGTAAACCATAATCATTTTGATGGTTATATACAGGGAGCATCCACACTGACATCATTTAACCCCGGGGAACATGTTCCCGGACTTAATGTGGGCGGCTGGCATGATGCCGGTGATTATGACCTGAGGGTAGAGTCGCAGAGCGGTGAATCTTATATTCTTACAATGGCGCTGGAAGCATTTAAGATCAATATTGATGAAACATCTGTTGATCAGCGGACAAGGATCGTTGAGATACATCAGCCTGATGGCAAGTCGGATATCCTTCAGCAGATTGAGCATGGAGCGCTTACCGTTGTGGCAGGATATAAAAACCTTGGAAGACTGTACAGGGGAATAATTGAAGCTGAGATAAGGCAGTATGTACTGCTTGGCGACGGATCGACAATGACTGACGGACTTATCTGGGATTTCAACCTTAACAGGAATGAAAAGACAGCCACAAGCTCACCTGTTATGGATGACAGATGGGTGTTTACAGAAAACAATCCGCCAAGGGAGCTTACAACTGCTGCCCACCTTGCAGCAATCTCCAGGGCTATGAGGGGATATAATGATAATCTGGCAGGTGAGTGTCTTGATATTGCAAAAAAGATCTATTCAGCTGATTATGCTTCTGACGAAAGGACCAGGGGCGCAAAGCTTCATGCAGCGAGTGAACTCCTTCAGACCACAGGTGAGGCACAGTATCGTAAGTATCTGATTGACAACAAGGATGCTTTTGTTAAAGGCTTTGGTAACCTGGGATGGCTTGTTTCACGATCAATACCTCTTCTAAATGATCCCGGCTTCACGCAAGCAGCCAGGGATGCAGCCAAGATCTTATCAGATGAAATAGCAAAGCAGTCGGATGAAACACCTTTCGGAGTTCCTTACAGGCCGAGAATATGGGGGGCAGGATGGGATATTCAGAGCTTCGGGGTAAGGCAGTATTACCTGTACAAAGCCTTTCCTGATATCTTCTCTTCAGCTCCGATATTCAATGCCATGAATTTTGTCCTTGGTGTTCATCCCGGTGAAAACACTGCTTCATTTGCCTCGGGTGTGGGAGCTAAATCAGCACTCATTGCTTATGGTGTAAACAGGGCCGATGAGTCGTATATCCCGGGAGGTGTGGCTTCAGGAACTGCACTTATTCGTCCCGATTTCCCGGAATATCTCGACTGGCCTTACCTGTGGCAGCAGCAGGAATATGTTATGGGAGGCGGCTCCTCGAACTTCATGTTCCTTGTACTCGCGTCTGATCAGCTTCTTGAAATGAAATAGAAAAAGATGTTATAAAACATAAAACTATAGAAATGAATAAAATAAGTGTTTCAGGTCTGCTTTTGGCAGCGGTATTATTAATGTCGTGTAACAAATCAGAAAGGATAAGCAGGATGGTACGTACAGAAGATTTCGGAAAACATAACGGTAAGGATGTATACCTTTTTACTGTCACTAATAAAGCGGGTAACGTAATAAGGGTGACAAATTTCGGTGCGAAGCTGATATGGATTGAGGTTCCTGACAGAAATGGCAGGAAAGAGAACATAACCTTCGGCTATGATACCTTTGAAGAGACTCTTAAAGGAGATATGTCATTCGGTTCTATTGCCGGCAGGTATGCAAACAGGATTGCCGGGGGCAGGTTCTGTATTGACGGCAAAGAGTATACAACACCCCTGAATAACGGTCCGAATACCTTACACGGAGGGCCTCTTGGATGGCATAGTGTTGTATGGGATGCAGAAGTGCTTACAAAAGGCGCCAATCCCGGTGTGAAGTTCTCATACCTCAGCCCCGATATGGAACAGGGATTTCCCGGAAACGTGAAGATTGAGGTAGTTTATTCCTGGACTGAAAACAATGAAGTGGTTATGGATTACACCTGGACCACTGACAAGAAGACAATTGTGAATGTTACAAACCATTCATATTTCAACCTGCACGGAGCAGGCAATGGTGATATTCTTGACCATGAGCTGACAATAAAAGCATCGGCATTCACTCCTGTTGATTCGGTGATGATCACTACCGGAGAGATAAGACCTGTGGCCGGTACCCCGTTTGATTTCACAACTCCCCATAAAATAGGCGAAAGGATAGGGGAAAACTATGAACAACTGATACTTGGCAAGGGCTATGATCATAATTATGTTCTTGACAATAAGGCAGAGGTCGATGTTGTGCTTTATGAGCCGGAAAGGGGCAGAATGCTTGAAGTTATAACTGACCAGCCCGGAATGCAACTCTATACAGGTAACTTTCTGAATGGTACTCAAAAAGGTCATGGCGGCCGGGTGTTCAATTTCCGTTCAGGTATGTGCCTTGAATCAGGACATTTCCCTGACAGTCCCAATAAACCTGATTTTCCGACAACAATTGCTGAGCCGGGAAAGGTATATAAGTCAACTACAATATACAGATTTTCAGTAAAATAGTCTGGAATGAAACATGCATATCTCTTTCTGTCAGCCTGGTGTATAATTGCTTTTTGCTCCTGTTCTGCGGTAAATGACGGCGAGACTTCGGGAGGCTGGAAAAAGTATGAAGGCAACCCGGTACTTGGCGGTGATTTCGGAACTATTTTCGACGTAAGTGTGCTTAAAACTGAGGGTGGTGTTTTTCAGATGTTCTGTTCCTGGAGACCTCAGAAAAGTATTGCCCTTTCAGAAAGCAGTGATGGACTGAAATGGTCTTCGCCTGTGATATGCCTTCAAAACTGCGATAGCACCGGGTGGGAGGATAATGTAAACAGGCCGGTTATAATAAGAAAAGACGGTCTGTACCACATGTGGTATACAGGTCAGGCAGATATTGACGGAACAGGTCATTCATGGATTGGGTATGCAGCAAGTGATAATGGCCGGGAATGGAAACGAATGAGCAGGAATCCCGTTCTTTCCGCTGAGGCTGAATGGGAAAAAGTTGCTGTAATGTGTCCTCATGTTATCTGGGATGAATCTGAAAAGATTTACAAAATGTGGTATTCGGGCGGTGAACAGTATGAGCCTGATGCTATTGGCTATGCAACAAGCCCTGACGGGATGAACTGGACAAAATATGAAGGGAATCCTGTCTTCTCATCAGACAACAGAAACAAGTGGGAACAGCACAAGGTAACTGCCTGCCAGGTAATAAAACGTAAAAATGATTACCTGATGCTCTACATCGGTTTCATGAATATTGATTATGCGCAGATAGGCATGGCCAGGTCAAAGGATGGTATCAGCGGATGGGAAAGATACAGCCGGAATCCCATAATAAAACCTGGAACAGGCTGGGACTCCAGCGCCGTTTATAAACCATTTGCAGTACAGGATAACGATCGCTGGCTGCTTTATTATAATGGCAGGAAGAATAATGTTGAACAGATTGGAGTTGCAATAAGGGAAGGCAATGATCCGGGATTTTAGGATAATACTCAGAATGCGCTTGGTGATCCTTCTGACCGGAGGGATATTTGCTGTTAATGCTATTAATGTAGTGACGGCTCAGAACACTGTTCTGAATTCAGCTGATTACAAACATTACATAGATACGTTCAATGTAAATGATAATGAATTGTACACAGGTTTTATCCCTGACAAAGACTGCTGGGACTTCCTGTCAGAGAATATCCCGCTGCTCGATGTACCGGATAAGGAAATTGAGAAGACCTATTATTTCAGATGGTGGACCTACAGGAAGCATATTAAGCATACACCTGACGGATTTGTAATTACTGAGTTTCTGCCTTTAGTTCCATGGTCAGGAAAATACAATACAATAAGCTGCCCTGCCTCACATCATTTTTATGAGGGCAGATGGCTTCATGACAGGAGATACCTGAATGATTATGCAATATTCTGGTTCAGGCACGGAGGGAGCCTCCGTACCTACAGCTTCTGGCCGGCTGATGCAATTTATAATTATTTCCTCGTAAGCGGGAATGATTCCCTGAGCAAGGAACTGCTCCCTGACCTCATTCAGAATTTTGAAGTCTGGGAAGGAGAGAAGCGAGACACCAGCGGACTATTCTGGCAGATAGACGGAAATGATGGTATGGAAGTTTCTGTTTGCGGAAGCGGATACAGGGCAACTATCAATTCATATATGTATGGCGAAGCAATATCAATAGCCCGCATTGCATCATTAAAAAGTAAAGTTGAGACGGCCCTGGATTTTCAAAAGAAAGCAGCAGTTATAAAAAACCTGGTGCAAAACAGGTTGTGGGACAAGGATGAAGAGTTTTTCAAGGTGCTGTCCAGGGAAACCGGGTCCCTGTTATGCGGTACAAGGGAGTTGCATGGTTATACGCCCTGGTACTTCAGTCTTCCTGATTCAGAATTCTCGGTAGCATGGAAATTCCTTATGAAGCCGGAATACTTTTATGCTCAGTACGGACCGACAACTGCAGAACAAAACTCACCCGGATTCAGCATCTCATACGAGGGTCATGAATGCCAGTGGAACGGTCCGGGCTGGCCGTATGCAACCTCAATAACCCTTACAGGCATGGCAAATCTGCTTAACGGGTATGAGCAGAATGAGGTAAGCAGAAGCGATTACTTCAGCTTGCTCAGGAACTATGCACTCAGCCATAGAATTAAACTTGAAGACGGAAGAACAGTTCCATGGATAGATGAGAATCTGAATCCTTTTACAGGAGACTGGATCTCACGGACGAGGCTCAGAACCTGGGACAATGGTTCCTGGTCAGCTGAGAAGGGCGGAGTGGAAAGAGGAAAGGACTATAACCATTCGACCTTTTGCGATCTGGTAATCTCCGGGCTGATTGGATTACGTCCACAGGCTGATAATACGCTGGTAATTAATCCATTGGTGCCCGATGGAGAATGGGCGTATTTTTGCCTGGACAATATTCTTTACCACAACAGGATTATTACAGTAATGTATGACAGGACGGGCAAGAAATACAACAGAGGAAAAGGTTTTTTTGTGTTTGTTGACGGGAAGCCGGCAGCCACGGCAGGAAGTGTGAAAAAGTTAACAATAAAGCTGTAGGATGAAACCTCAGGATATGGAAAGAATCAAATCAAACCAAACCATATAATAATAATGCCATGACTTCACGACGTACTTTTATTAAAACAACTGCTGCAACAACGGCAGCTATTACAATAGGACCCGCAATTTCTTCAGCTCTTGCAGGTTGTGCGGCATCAGACAGGATAAATGTCGGGCTGATCGGATGCAACGGTATGGGCTTTGCCGACCTGAGTGCATTTCTGGAACATAAGCAGGTGGAATGCATTGCTTTATGCGATGTTGATGAGAATGTTCTGAATAAGAGAGCTGCAGATGTTGAAAAGATCAGGGGAAAGAAACCGGCAAACCTTTATAAGGACTGGCGTCAGGTAATTGACAACAAGGACATTGATCTTGTGATAGTAGGGACGCCTGACCACTGGCATTGCCTTATGATGATTGCTGCATGCGAGGCTGGCAAGGATGTATACGTTGAAAAACCTATCGGCCGGACAATTGAGGAATGCAATCTTATGATAAAGGCTGCAAAAAAATATAAAAGCATTGTGCAGGTTGGTCAGTGGCAGAGGAGTGACAAGCACTGGCAGGATGCAGTTGATTTCATTCAGTCGGGTAAGCTTGGGAAGATCAGGCTTGTAAGAGTATTCTCATATCAGGGCTGGTGTCCCACAATACCGGTTGTGGCAGATGAGCCGGTTCCTGCAGGAGTTAATTATGATATGTGGCTGGGCCCTGCTCCGAACAGACCTTTCAACCGGAATCGTTACCACTTCACATTCAGATGGTTTTGGGACTATGCCGGAGGACTTATGACAGACTGGGGAGTGCATCTGCTTGATTATGCCCTTTATGGAATGAATGTTACTGCACCTAAGTCGGTTATGGCTATGGGTGGTAAGTATGGTTATCCCGATGATGCATGTGAGACACCTGACAGCCTTCAGACAATTTATGAATTTGATGGATTCAATGTGCTTTGGGATCATGCTATCGGAATTGATGATGGTGCTTATGGCAGGAACCATGGCCTTGGCTTTGTTGGAGAAAACGGAACACTTGTTGTTGACAGAGGCGGATGGGAAGTAATTCCAGAGGCGGTAAACGGTACAAAAAGGATGGAAGCAGTTCCTCTGAGCCAGGGCGATGGAAGGGGATTGAAAAACCATGTAAAGAATCACCTCGATTGTATAGCTGACCGTAATCCCAAAACTAATGCCAGCATAGAAATAGGTGCCCATATAGCCAAGTTTTCTGCTCTGGGGAATATTGCTTACCGCACCGGAAAGAAACTTGTCTGGGATGGTACTTCATTTACAAATGACAAGGATGCAAATCAGTACCTTGTGCCTCAGTATCGTGAGCCCTGGAAACTTCCTGTTATTTAATTTAGTTTTTCCAAACCTGAAATGAATTGTTACCTAATATTCATTTCAGGTTTATTTTTTAAATTTTTTCTGTTCTTTAGCTAAATTATTTGTTGTATTTATCATGTTTAAATATAAAGTGTTAATATTTAGACTGTTAATATTTATTTTTTTTAACATTATCACGTCTTTTTAAGCAAATAATTTTAGAAAAATCATTACATTCGATTGCTAAATCTGTCAATTGCATTTGTAGTGTGTTTTGTAAATGGGGAAGCAGGATACAGAAACGGAACAGAAGCTTGTTGTTAATCTGTCACAAGATAATATTTTGGCATTCAATTTATTGTACAAGATATACAGTGTCAGATTATATCGTTTTGCATTTTCCTATCTTAAAAATGAAGCTGAAGCGGAAGAACTCGTTCAGGAAGTTTTTACAACAATATGGGAAAAGAGATCCGAGCTTGATCCGGACCTGTCTTTCAGGTCCTTCCTCTTCACAATTGCCTTCAATATAATTAAGAAACACTTCAGGACCAGAATGTACCTGCGGAAATATTTTGAAACAGGCAAAGAGTCTGACACTGATCCGGCAACATTGCAGAAGGTTATGCATGATTCTCTTTATCAGTATATTGAAGCACTTGTTACTCGTTTACCGGAGAAGAGGAGAATGATTTTTTTAAAGAGCAGATTCGAGGGAAAATCAATAGCTGAAATTGCTGAAGAACTGAATATCAGTCACAAAACCGTTGAGAACCAGTTGACAATGGCTTTACGCTTTCTCAGAATTCATTTAAACACAGAGCTTAAGTAGTTGAAATAAAGGTCTTTGTAGTTTTATTTCATTTTTTTCAGAAAGCGGATAGGTGTAAGAGACTATTTGTGGATACTAAGTATATAATTAAGGCCTGATCGTACACTTATAATATTTTGATTGGTGAGTAGAATGGTTAATAAGAATTGGGTTTAATGAATGTTACCAGGGTGGCTTGTTACGGATGTCTGCCCTGTTTTTTTTATTTTTTGATTGTTTATGACAGAAAAAAGATTTGACAGGGACAGGTTCAGAAGGTTTTTTGAGACCGGATTACCTTCAGGAGATGATGGGTATGTGGAGGAGGTGGTGAATGACGGTGGTTATGACAGGGAGCTTAAGAAGTTGATGTATGAGCAGTTTGATTCGCTTGAAATTGAAGAAGATGTTGAGGAGAATGAAAGACTTGACGGGATACTTCATACAATAAATTTCAATATAAATAAGGAAAAGGAAAGCAAATTCTACAGGATCAGGCACAAGTTTGTTCTCTGGTCATTAAGGATTGCAGCAATGTTATCATTACCTCTTCTTATTTATTCAGGCCTGAATTATTATGAGCATAAGTTCGTCGAAAAGGAAGTATGGGTAGAGATAAAAGCTCCCGCATGGACAAGAGTGCAATTCAGGCTTCCTGATGGAACAACAGGCTGGCTTAACAGTAATTCAAATGTTAAATACCTTGGGAATTTTTTAAGGGAAAGACAGGTTGAACTCACGGGGGAAGCTTTTTTCAATGTGGTAAAGGATGCCTCAAGGCCATTTACTGTTGCAACATCTGACATTCAGCTGGAGGTGCTTGGTACAAAATTCAATGTGGCATCATACTGTGATGAGGATAACATTGAGGTAGTCCTTGAGGAAGGTTCTTTGAAGTTTGTCAACCTCAGGAAGAATCAGTCACAGATAATGAAACCTAATGAACTCATTGTCTATAATAAACAATCAGAGAGTTTTTTCTCGGAAGTTGTCCAGCCCAAAAAATATCTCTCATGGACAGAGGGAAATCTTGTCTTTCGTAATGACCCTATTGATGTTGTTGCACGGCGTCTTGCCCGATGGTTCAATACAGATGTTGTATTGAAAAATAACATTGATACAAATCTCAGGCTCCGGGCAACATTTGTAGGTGAAAGTCTGGAGGAGGTACTCAACCTTCTTGAGTTGAGCCTGCCTGTGAAGTGCACAATAGAGAATGCATCTATTCAGAGCGATTCAACTTATTCAAGAAAAAAGATCATATTATCAGCCAGTAAAAAAACCGGAATTAAACATATAATGCCTATGTAAAAACCTGATTAAGAGCAAAAACAGGAAAGCGCTGGAACCGCTCTCCTGTGTAAATGCTAAGTTATCATTCATGAACAATAACCTAACTAAAAACACTTCAAAGTTATGAAAAAAAATCGCGACCAATGGGTTACCTGTCGACCGACCCTAAAAAAACTGATTATGGAACTGAAAATTGCATTTTTTCTGATTATCGCCAGTGTTACTACACTTTTTGGTGATCCGGGATATTCCCAGATGGCAAAGGTGTCACTGGATATGAAAAACAAAAGCCTTGAAACGGTGATGGATGAAATAGAAAAGCAGAGTGAGTTCTATTTCATTTTCAATCAAAAACAGATTGATGTTAACAGGACTGTTGACATCAGGGCAAATGATAAACTAATAACTGATGTACTGCCTGTTTTATTCAATGGCACCGATGTAAACTATGTTGTAATGGACAGGAAGATACTTCTTACGACTGATCCTCTTGATGAGAAAGGGACAGGAAGTGCTTCAGAAATGCAGCAGAAGGTTGTTACAGGAACGATTGTTGACCAGAACAGACAGCCGCTGATCGGGGTTACCGTGCTCGTTAAGGGTACAACTATAGGAACAACGACTGATATGAACGGTAAATTTTCGATTCAGGTTCCTGATGATCAGTCAACGCTTCAGCTTTCTTATGTTGGCTATACTGCACAGGAAGTTGCAGTCGGTTCACAGTCAGTTGTAAATATTACGATGGCTGAAAGTTCGCTTATGATGAATGAAGTGGTTGTTACAGCTTTGGGTATCAAACGTGAGGCAAAGAGTCTTGGATACTCAACTGCAACAGTAAATACAGCTCAGATTACTGAGGCACGTACTGTAAACGTTGGTAACAGCCTGATTGGTAAGATTGCAGGTATGAACGTTTCAGCGCCTCCCACAGGCCCTGGTGGTTCATCTAAAATCAGGATCCGCGGCCAGTCTTCTTTTGGTGGTAATAACTCCCCGCTTATTGTTGTGAACGGAGTTCCGATCAGCAACAGCGCTGATGTTTCAGCTCAGAACGCCGACCTTGGTGATGGTCTGCAGAGCATAAACCCTGAAGACATTGAATCAATGACAGTTCTTAAAGGTGCAACTGCTGCCGCTCTTTATGGTTACCGAGCAAAAGACGGCGTACTCATCATTACAACAAAAACAGGAAAAGGAACAAAAGGAATCGGAATTGAAATTAATTCCGGCTTCCAGGCTGATGAGGCACTTGATTTCACTGATTTCCAGTATGAATACGGACAGGGTGAAAGTGGTATACGTGCAGCTTCACTTGCCGATGCACAGAAAACTGGTGTATGGAGTTTCGGAACCAAATTCGATGGTGCAATGATATGGAACGTTGACGGACAACAGCATCCATACCAGCCATATAAAAACAACATTAAGGATTTCTATGATACAGGTATTATCCTTAATAATTCAGTCGCATTGTCAGGAGGAAACGAAAATGGAGGCTTCCGTCTTTCACTTTCAAATTCAAATGCAAACAGTATTATCCCTGAAACTACTTTTAAAAAGAATATTGTGGATCTTGGCCTTAACTACAACCTGACAAAAAAACTTTCTCTTGGTCTGAATGCCAACTATTCAATCGAGAAAAAGCATAATCCACCAGCTGTTGGTGGTCAGGACTATAACATCAACAACACCCTCTATACTCTTGCCAACAGTATTGACCAGGCATGGCTGGAGTTCCCCTACAAAGATCCGGTTACAGGTAATGAAATGCCGCTTTCACGATTCACAAACCGTACCAATCCCTACTGGACAATTTACGAAAGATTTGAAGATCATGACCGTAACAGGATATTCGGAAATGTCCTGCTTAAATATGAGTTTACTGACTGGTTGTACATCCAGGGACGTATGGGACAGGATTTCTACAGTATCGCGCACGATTACAATTCGCCTACCGGTACATCATTCCTTACTGCTCCTGCTTCAGGATTCAATGGAACTTATTATCAGGATCAGGAGACTTTCAGTGAAAGAAACCTTGATTTCCTTGTTGGAGCCAACCACAAATTCGGTGATATAGACATTAATGCAACAGTCGGCGGAAACAGCATGGATCAGGTAGGGCAGACTCTGAGTACCTCTGTCACCAATTTCTATGTACGTGGCCTTTATACAATTGGTAACGGACAGACAAAGAGCCCGGGTTACAGCTACTGGCATAAGAGAGTAAATTCAATTTACGGAACCCTTGACCTCTCATTCAGAGGCTTCATCTTCCTTAATGCTACCGCAAGAAATGACTGGTTCTCAACACTTAACCCAAAGTCAAACAGCTACCTTTATCCGTCAGTCAGTACAAGCTTCCTCTTTACAGAAGCATTTAAATCTGTAATGCCTGAATGGCTTAATTATGGAAAGGTTCGTCTTGCTTATGCTGAAGTGGGAGGTGATACGAGTCCATATACAAATACCCTCTTCTACGGAGTAAATACAAACACCTTCAATGGATATGCACTTGGTTATATAAGCAGTTCTACAAGCCCCAACCCGGACCTAAAGCCCCTTAAGGTGAAGGAATCAGAGATTGGACTTGAACTTATTATGTTCGACAGGAGAATCAGTCTTGATATGGCATACTATAACAAGAATACTGTAGACGAGATACTTAATGTCGATATCTCACAGGCATCGGGTTATGCTTCAACAAAGGTTAACCTTGGCAGACTGAATAACAAAGGGATTGAAGCCTTATTGACCCTTGTTCCTGTTCGTACCTCTGACTTTACCTGGGAAACTAGCTTTAACTATACACACAACAAAAGCGAAGTTCTTGAGCTGGCCAGCGGTCAGGCAAGAATCGATGTTGGAACAGGAGATTTCTTCGGAACACTGTCACATGAAGTAGGACAACCTCTTGCATCGCTCAGAGGGTTTGATTACAAACGCAATGCTGACGGAACTATTCAGACAGCTAACGGACGATTCCTGCAGGGAAGCATTATTACATTCGGAAGTGCAATTCCTACCGATATTGCAGGATGGCTTAATACATTTACTTACAAGGGCATACGTTTGTTTGCCCAGATTGACTATAAAGGCGGTCATAAAGTGATGTCTAACACAAATATGAACATGCTTCGTCACGGTCTTCACAAAACATCACTTGTCGGAAGAGAAGGCGGTGTTGTTATGGATGCCTATAATGCAGACGGATCAAAGAACTCCGTTGCAGTTGAAGCCGAATCATTCTATGCTGACTATAGAAGCAAGGCAGTTGCAACTCCTTTTGTCTATGATGGCAGTTTCATAAGGTTCCGCACACTTTCAATCGGTACCGATCTGTCAAAATACATTAAAGTTGACTTTATAAAAGGTCTTAATGTAAATGCCTATGTTAACAACCTTGCTCTCTTTATGAATCATGTTGAGAACCTTGATCCTGAGACTGTGTATTCAGCATCAGATAACAAGAGTGGTCTTGAATCATCAGCAATGCCTACAACAAGGAGCTATGGATTGAACCTGAATATTAAATTCTAATCTCTTTAAATTCTAATATTATGAAAATCAAATATATAATACCTGCAGTTTTTGCACTTGCGATTGGTGTGGGCAGCTGCGATAAGGATTTTGTTGAAATAAATACCAATCCGATAGAGGCGACTACACTCGATCCTATGTATCAGCTGGCACAGGCTGAATATGCTTCAGCAGTTTCAGATTATCACTACCAGGGTGCTATAGTTCAGCAGATTATCACACCTTATGGTGGTGTACTCGAGGGAGGCAACAGGAATACTTATATTGATGCCAATGCCAGTTCACTGTTTACTGATTTTTATACAGGTCCTGTAAAGAACCTTATTGATGTAACAGAAAAACTCAAGGATAATCCTGACAGGATTAATCTGTATAGCATGGCCAGAATCTGGAAGGCATATTGTTTTCAGAGGCTTGTAGATACCTATGGTGATGTTCCTTATACTGAGGCTGGTAAGGCATTTATTGCCGGTACTTTTCTTCCTGTTTATGATGATCAAAAGGCGATTTACGATGCCATCATAAAGGAATATACCGAAGCTACAGATGCCCTTACTGCAGGAAAAGATGCAGTACCCGGAGATATTTTCTATAAAGGCGATATCGCAAAATGGAAAAAACTCGGTAACTCACTGCTTCTGCGCGCCGGTATGCGTTATACCAAATACAGCAGTGCAACAGCAGCAACAATTGTAGCAAAGGCAACTGATCCGGCAAGAGGTGGTGTTTTTACAGCAAATTCCGATAATGTCAGTTTGCAATATACTTCAGCATTCACCTATGGTACAGGCAGCATGCTTAACGGAGGTGAAAGGCACAACTACTATGTTGGCGCTCCTTTTGTTGATTTCCTCAAAGCCACGAACGATCCGAGAGCTGCATATATGATTTGCAAGTATCCTACTCCCGCCAACGCGCTCGCAACAGCAGGAACACCTAATACAAATCTTGCCGATCAGCAGGGCATGCCTTACGGATATGATGAAACAACTCTTGCAAGCGCTCCTGGCTTCCCGGGGAAAATTGGAGCTGCCTATGCATACACACAGTTCAACAGGGCTACAGTTGGTGCAGTTGAAGGTAAAGCATACCTGATTACATATTCACAGACACTTTTGCTGCTTGCTGAAGCACGCGAGAGGGGCTATATTTCAACCAGCACAGTTAAGGATTATTATGAAGCTGGTATTAAAGCTCACATGACTCAGCAGTCATACATTACAATCTCTGCAGCAGCCCAGGATGCATATCTTGCAGGTACTGAAGTAGCTTTCGATGCAGCAAGAGCTCTCGAACAGATAAATGAGCAGTACTGGGTTTCTTCATTCATGATCTGGGGAGAAGCATGGTGTAATTTCAGGCGCAGTGGTTATCCTCAGTTGAATGCTATAAATTACCCGGGCGAAGATCCGTCGGTAGATCAGGACAATGCAGGAGGATTTATACACAGGCTGAGTTATCCCAACAGGGAAAAATCAGTTAACCCGGCAGGCGTTGGTGATGCTATAACACGTCTGGGAGGAAGTGATAAACTCGGACTCAGAGTATTCTGGGACAAAATTTAAAACAGTCCTGAGAATGACCCTCATGCATTGTAACTATAAGTGTTAAAAAAAGTTATAATAGCATGAGGGTTATATCTATAGCACATTTTTACTAGCATTTACGATTGTATTACTGTACTTTTAAGAAGTACAAAATGATATTATTATGAAAAATATTTTAAAGCAGATAGCAGAAAAAGACAGAATTGAAGAAAAGACCCAAAGGGATGCGGTCAATGCTGAACTGGCAAATCCGGCAACGTCTTCCGACAGAAGAAACTTTCTTAAGAAAGCAGCTCTTGGTGGTATAGCGCTTGGCGGAATGATGCACCTCTCAATTGAAGACACAGTTGCCCAGGCAACTCAGAAGGTATCAAGATCATCTAATCCTTCCGATCTGAAAATCACTGATATGCGCTATGCAACGGTAATGCGTAAACACATCATCAGGATTGATACCAATCAGGGTATTTATGGTCTTGGTGAGGTAAGGGATGGCGCTGATGTGCGTTATGCACTGATGCTGAAAAGCAGGATACTTGGACTGAATCCCTGCAATGTTGAGATGCTGTTCAAAATCATAAGACAATTTGGATACCATGGCCGCCAGGGTGGTGGAGTTTGTGCAGTAGAAATGGCACTGTGGGATTTAACAGGAAAGGCCTACAATGTACCTGCATGGCAGCTTCTTGGAGGAAGATACCGTGACAAGGTCAGGCTTTATGCCGATACCCCTGATGCAGGTGATCCGGCAAAGTTCGCTGAAACAATGAAGAAAAGAGTTGAAGAACAGGGCTTTACCTGGCTTAAAATGGACCTCGGGATACATGTTGTTGCAAAGAATCCGGATTCCCTGGTTAATGCAAAATTCTGGGATGGTGCTGCCGGACAATATGACCTGAGAACCTATATGGGCTATGGCAATACGCTTCATCCGTTCACCCAGGTGCAGATAACTGAGAAAGGACTCGCAGGTCTTGCAGAATATGTTGAATCTGTAAGAAATGCAGTAGGGTATGAGATGCCGCTTTGCGCTGATCATTTCGGACATTTTGATGTGAATAATTCAATCCGTTTCGGGAAAGCCATGGAGAAATACCGCCTTGCATGGCTTGAAGATATGGTTCCGTGGTTTGATATCCAGGGTAACAAAACTCTTTCAGAAGCTCTTGAAACGCCGGTACTTACCGGAGAAGATATTTATTGCCTCAGAGATGGTTTCAAACCGCTTATTGATGCACGTGCAGTTGATATTATTCACCCTGACCTTGGTACTTCAGGAGGTCTTCTTGAAACAAAGAGAATCGGTGATTATGCCGAGGAAAACGGAGTTGCAATGGCAATGCACATGGCAGGTTCACCTGTATGCTTCATGGCTAACGTACATTGTGCAGCAGCTACACAAAACTTCCTGTCACTTGAGCACCACAGCGTTGATAATCCGAACTGGGAGGGCCTTGTTAAAATGACAGGAAGCCAGCCCATGGTTACTAAGGGCTTTGCAAATGTTCCGCTTGATTCGCCAGGACTTGGAGTTGAACTAAATGAGGAAGCATGTAAGAAGTTTCTCAATCCAAAGGATAAGACCTGGTTTGATCCTACACCTGACTGGGACGAAAAACGTTCACATGACAGGTTGTGGAGCTAAAGGATAGCTGAATTGTAAAATGTCAGATATTAAGCGACTTAAAGGAAGGCTTGGGGGGATCCGGGATTGGATGACCAGTCACAGGATTCCTCCCAGGATCCTTTTTATTTCTCTCGGTATAATTTCTACTGTCTGGTTTCTTGTCAGGGTGATCCCAAAACCTTCAAGGGCTTCAAATCCCTGTATGAGAGCAGCAGCTCCATTCATGTCAGGATTTGTCATGTATCTTTTGTCAGTATGGGGTATAGTTGTTGTCTCAAGAACGAGTAAGCTCAGAATGTTGAATGCCAGATATTTGTCAACTCTAATACTGGTTTTTGGTGTGTTGCTTGTGATGGCTGTAAATCCTTCCTCAGAACGGTACACTTCGGATGATGAGGCAGCAGTAAAAACCGGTACTGAGGACGGACCTAACCAGCCATTCGGCAAAGGTGTGGGGATATACCCTGGTCGTGTTGTATGGATATGGGACCCTGCAGCAACAAATGAGAATGCTGTGAATGCTTTTTACCTGCATACACCTGAGAATACTGATCAGAAAGTTGCCTCGCGCATGTTTGCTGACGGCATAAAACAGCTTACCGGCAAAAAAAATCTGAAGAAATCATGGGACGTTTTATTCCGTGATTTCAACAAAAGGAAAAAAGGAGAAGAAAAGGGATATAGCCAGGGAGAAAAGATCTTTATTAAAATTAACCAGGGAACAGCTAACGGAAAGCTCCGTCCTGATGATATTAAAAATGGCTTCTATATCCCGCAGAAGATGACTGACAGCGAAAGGGCAAAGCAAGGACTGGAAGGAACATGCGAGACTTACCCGAACCTTGTACTTGAATTGCTCAGGGAGCTTGTCAATGAGGCAGGTGTGGAACAGAAGGATATCTCAATAGGTGACCCGATCAGCCATATATTCGGACATAATTACGATATATGGCACTCTGAATTTCCTGATGTTGTTTATTGCGACAGGGCTTCCGAAAATTCCGGCAGGACCTTGATCAAACTTACTGAAAAGGAGTTGCTCAACTATTCCGACAGACTAAAGAAAGACAAACTTTATGATGTAATTGAGGCTGCCGACTATATGATCAATGTTGCGAACCTCAAACCTCACGGACGTGCAGGCATTTCACTCACTGCCAAAAATCATTTTGGTTCACAGGGCAGCAGGTCAGCTTTTCATCTGCATTATTCACTCATATCACCTGTATCGCTTGGTAAGCCGACAAATAACGGTTACAGGAAATACAGGGTGTTAGTGGATATTATGGGAAGCCGGTATCTCGGGCAAAACACTTTTTTATTCGTTGTTGACGGATTGTTTGCAGGAGGTTCGAATGAGACCAGGGTACCTGTTAAATATTTCATGCCTCCCTTCAAAAACGACTGGTCAAATTCTGTATTTATGTCACAGGACCAGGTGGCTCTTGAATCAGTTTGTTTTGATTTTCTGAGAAATGAATGGAACGGAACTTATTCTCACAGTAAATCGAATAACGAGTATGAGTCATTGCCTGATGTATATGGGGTTGATGATTACCTGCACCAGGCAGCTGATGCTTCATGGTGGCCTGAGGGTATAAGCTATGATCCGGATAATTCCGGCAGGCCAATATCAAGCCTGGGTGTTCATGAGCACTGGAATGATGCAGTAAGAAAGCAATATTCCGGGAATCTTGGCAAAAAGGGCGGTATTGAACTTATATCAGTGCCTGATACACTGGTAAAAAATTTAAAATAAGCATGCTTTGCTTAACATATTTAAAATCAAAAAATTAAATAGGAAAATTTGAGATATTATAAATCTAACCCTTCTAAAAATGAAAATAAAAATATTGTTTATAGCTGTTACTTTTCTGGGACTGTCTCTGCAAGCGCAGAAAGTAGGGATGTCACCGGAATATATCAAATCAATCACACCGGAATGGACAGGTGAAAGGCTGACAGATGGAAGACCGAAAGTGTCTGATGTACTGCTTGAAAGACTTAAGAACCTGTCTGTTGAGGAAGCATGGGGCTATCTCCGCAACAAAGGTTTTAATAACCAGTTTGAAAGTGACTGGATTATACTTGATCCGGAGAAGGCAATGACAGGAAGAGTTGTTACTGCCCAGTATATGCCTTCAAGGCCTGATATGGAGAAATTTGTAAAGGAGGAAGGTAAAAAGGAAGGAAGAGCTCAGAAGGGCGGAACAAATTCATGGCCCATTGATATTCTTCAGAATGGAGATGTTTACGTAGCCGATTCTTACGGTAAAGTTGTAGATGGTACATTAATTGGTGATAACCTTGGCAACTCAATATACGCGAAATCCCAGAGGGGTGTTGTGTTTTATGGTGGTGTAAGGGACCAGGAAGGCCTTGAGGAGATTGAAGGTTTCAATGGATGGATAAAAGGTTCTGATCCTTCCTATATTATGCAGATGATGCTTACTTCAATTAATGCACCAATCCGTATAGGAAGAGCAACAGTGCTTCCTGGCGATGTTGTTCTGGCTAAGAAGTATGGTGTCATTTTTATCCCCTCACATCTTGTTGCTGATCTTGTAATCAATGGTGAAGTTACTGCACTCAGGGATGAATTCGGACATCAGAGGCTTAAGGAGAAGAAATACCTCGCAGGTCAGATCGACAGCCAGTGGACAGATGAGATCAAAAAGGATTTCCTGGACTGGACGAAGAACTATCCTGGCAAGCTGCCTATGACGCAGAAGGAACTTGATGATTATTTCAAGGAGAGGAACTGGTAGTCTTTACTCCAATATCCTCTGCACCAGAAGATCTACCCCCCCCCCCTGGGGCCTTAAGTCCTAACGATAGCTCCTGATAGCTTCCGGAACTGAATAGGGGTAAATCAGGCAGATGATTTTTAATAAATCTGGATTTTAAATGTAAAAGTGATTTTAAACATAAATATAACTAACTATGAAAAGCATAATAAGAAAAATTGCAGAAGAAAACAGACGCAATGAGCAGGCTCAGACAGCTGCCATTCAGAATGAAATTAATGATCCCCGCACTTCCAATGACCGCAGGAGCTTCCTGAAAAAGGCTGCAATGGGAGGTATTGCACTTGGAGGATTAATGCATCTGTCAATTGAGGATACCATCGCTCAGACAACACAGAATGTACAAAGATCATCAGCACCGTCAGATCTGAAAATCACGGATTTAAGGGTTGCTCTTACAAATGTACTTGGCGGTACCGCAATGATCAGGATCGATACAAATCAGGGTATTTACGGACTGGGAGAGGTGCGAGACGGAGCAGATCCGCGCTATGCCCTTATGCTGAAGAGCCGATTGCTTGGACTTAATCCCTGCAATGTTGAAATGATTTTCAAGATCATTAAGCAGTTTGGTTTCCATGGTCGTCAGGGTGGTGGTGTTTGCGGAGTTGAAATGGCTCTTTGGGACCTTACAGGGAAAGCATATAATGTTCCGGCATGGCAGTTACTCGGTGGAAGATATCGTGATAAGGTAAGGCTCTATGCAGATACCCCGGAAGGAAAATCAGAAGAGGATCAGATTGCAAAGATCAAGTACAGGGTTGAAGACCAGGGGTATACCTGGCTTAAGATGGATGTTTCAATAAACGAACTTAAGAATATACCGGGTACACTGGTCAACAATAAATTCTGGGACGGAGGTTCAGGTCAGTATGATACAAGAAGTTACATGGGGTATGGAAATGCAAGACATCCGTTTACCCAGATACAGATTACAGATAAAGGGCTGGCAGAACTTGCAAGAATTGTTGAAGATGTCCGCGGACATGTAGGTTATGAAATACCAATATCTACTGATCATTTCGGTCATTTTGACCTGAATAACGGTATCCGCCTTGGTAAAGCACTTGAAAAATACAGGCTTGCCTGGATGGAAGATATTGTTCCATGGGATTATATTGACCAGTGGAAAACTATTTCTGATGCACTTGAAACCCCGACAATTACAGGCGAGGATATTTACCTTCTTAGTGGATTTAAGCCTCTGATTGATGCAAAAGCAGTTGATATCATTCATCCTGACCTGGCAACCTCCGGCGGTCTTCTTGAAACTAAGAGGATTGGGGATTATGCAGAAGAACACGGAGTTGCAATGGCAATGCACCAGGCAGGAACTCCTATATCATTCATGGCTAATGTTCATTGTGCTGCTGCAACACAGAATTTCCTTGCACTTGAGCATCATTCAGTTGACCTGCCCTGGTGGGAGAGTATGGTGAAAATGACAGGCAAACAGCCGATGATAACAAAGGGATATGCAAATGTGCCGCTTGACGCACCTGGTCTTGGCATCGAGCTTAATGATGAAGTGATAAAACAGCATCTCAGTCCGAGGGCAAACGGATACTTTCTGCCGACTCCCGAATGGGATCAGAAACAATCACATGACAGGCTCTGGAGTTAACTTAAAGAACAATATCCTTTGAAACCCGCATGTAATACATATACAACCACATATAAATTTAACTTGCGGGTTTCATCATTCCATTAAAATCAAAATTGTATTATTATGAAAAAACAGCTTCTCTTGATTATTTTTGCCTTACTTCTGATTTTACCGCTAAGGGCACAAATGGTAAAATGGAATCCTGAAGACATTAAGCTTCTCACAAAGGAATGGACCGGTGAACGTACACCTGACGGACGGCCTAAAGTGTCAGATGCCCTTCTTGAAAGGCTTAAGAACATTTCCATGGAAGAGATCTGGGGCTTTCTTAAAATGAAAGGTTATGAAAACCAGTTTGAGAACTTCGCAAGTATCTATGAAAACGGTTGGGTGATAATTCATCCTGAAAAGGTTATGACCGGTCGCGTGGTTACCGGCCAGTTTATGCCGTTGAGGAAAGATTATGATGCCTATATCCAGGAGATCGGAAAAAAGCAAAATATGACCTCCCCTGTCACAAATTATGCTCCTATTAACGCACTTTCCGATGGCGACATATATGTTGCTGATAGTTATGGAAAAATGGTTGAAGGAACTCTTATAGGGGATAATCTTGGTAATGCAATTTATAAGAATGGGAAACGCGGCATAATTTTCAATGGATCTGTAAGGGATCTTGAAGGATTAAGTGAGATTGAAGGATTCAATGGCTGGATACGCGGCTCAGATCCTACAGGAATTGCCCAGATGAGTTGCACAAACGTAAATGCTCCTATCAGAATCGGCAGGGTTACCGTACTTCCAGGTGATGTTGTCCTGGCAAAAACCACCGGGGTTGCTTTCATCCCCCCTCACCTGGTTGCTGAATGTGTTATCTCTGGTGAATATATTGCACTAAGAGATGAATTCAGCCATTTCTGTATAGCCACAAAAAAATTCAAATATGATAATGAAGCATTTGTGGAAGTTACTCCTGAGGATTATGATAAAGCATTTGTTGAATGGATAAATGCTAAATCAGATCTTCCCATGGATAAAAAGGAACTCTTCGATTACATGGATAAAATGAAGGCTGAATGGGCAAAGAGAAAAGCTGAGATGGAAGCTAAGAGGGAAAAGGAGAAGAAGTAATTTATTAATATTCCCCTGATAATCAGCCTGAGATCCATAGAGATCTCAGGCTGATTTTGTTTTTTATCAACAAGTTAATACTGATTAAACAGTTCTTTTTAAGGGTGAGATATAAAATATAAAAAGAGTCATTTCGTATAAATAAGTATCAGTATTGCAGCTTGGCTGGTTTTTGTTGTTGAGATCGTATAAATGTTTTAACTTTAGGACATTACTCGCTGTAATTGTCAAATTATGTCTTATGTCAGAATATGGGTCCATTGTGTATGGACTATAAAAAACAGAATACCATTTATGGAAGATCATATCAGGGGAGCTATTATTGAACATATTTCAGAGAACGCCAGAAAGAAAGGCATTTATGTTGACCAGCTGAATGGATATAAGGAACATTTACATTTGTTAATTTCCCTGGGGAACCGGCAAACTATCGCTGAGATAATGCAAACCGTAAAAGGGGAGAGTTCCTTTTGGATTAACAGGAACAGACTTACAAAGTTGAGATTTGAGTGGCAGGATGATTATTATGCTGTTTCTGTTGGAATGAATCATCTGGATACTCTCAGAAAATATATCAGAAACCAGGAAAGGCATCATGGCAGTGAATCTGTAGAAAATGAGATTGATAGGCTTATTGAGGAGTATAACCTGGAAAGAATCAGGGACTAAAGTCCTGAATATCAAAGCCTCTATTGCCGTTGGCTAAAGCCAACGGCAATAATATCAATTCAAAAACAACAATAATATCAATTCAATAACAACAATTGTGATAATTCAAATACATCTATAGTTATAATTCAACAACAACAATTGAGATAATTTGAATACACCAATTGTGATACTTCAAATACATTAATTGTGATATTTCAAAAACAATAATTGTGTTAATACAAAATCTTTCTCTTCAGCATGGAAATTTGAATGGATCTGGATTCAGCTGACATTGAAACCATTTATTATATTTACAGATATGTAGTTGAATCCATCAAAACTATCAGAATGAAATCCTTACTTAAAGCATTAGTCATCTTATTGGTGCTGTTAGCCTCTTGTAATAACAGGGGCAGAAGTCTTGTACTATATGTCTCAAATTCCGGAAATGACACCTGGTCGGGAAAAACTGACAGCGTTAACGTCAAAAAGAATGATGGGCCATTGAAAACACTTGAAGGTGCCAGGAATGAGCTGAGGAAACTCAGGATACAGGGTAAACTCCCAAAAGGAGAGATCCTGGTTGAAATACTCGGAGGTACTTATGAGATGTCAGAAACATTTGAACTTGAAAATACTGACGGAGGAGAGAAGCCGGAATCAAGGATAATCTTTGCAGGGAGAGAAGGCGAGGAGGTAAGACTTAACGGTGGCAGGCAGCTGAAGGTCTGGAAACCTGTAACTGATGAGAAAGTCCTGAACATGTTTTACCCTGAGGCAAGAGGTAAAATATTCATGACTGACCTTAAAGCTGCAGGTATACTGACCTATGGCTCACCGGAAGGAGGAGGAGCTGAACTGTTTTTCAACGACAGACCGATGAGGATATCAAGGTATCCCAATACCGGATTCATAGGTATTACTGGAGTGCTTAATGAAAATCCTGTTGATGTGCGAGGAACAAAGGGCGACCTTAAGGGGAAATTCCTGTTCTCTGATAACAGGGTGACAAAATGGGTGAATGAAAAGGATGCATGGGTACATGGCTACTGGTTCTGGGACTGGAGTGAGCAGCGCCACAAGATACTGAAGATCGATACCCGTAGAAAGCTTATTGAAGTTGTGCCTCCTTATCATAATTACGGGTACAGGACTGGTCAGTGGTTTTATGGTTTTAACCTCCTGAGTGAAATTGACGAGCCGGAAGAATACTATATCGACAGAACCGAGGGAATACTCTATTTCTACCCGCCATCAGAAATCAAAGAAGGTAAGGCTTATCTGTCAGTTAATAAGAACATTATAAATTTTAAAAATGTAACATTTGTTACATTTCAGGGATTGACAATTGAGGGATGTACCGGAACAGCGGTTACTATGGATGGCTGTGACAGCTGTATAATAGAAGGGTGTACTGTCAGAAATACAGGAGACAATGCCGTTGTGATAAATGCAGGAAAAAGCTCAGGTGTCAGTTCATGTGATATTTATGAAGCTGGTGCCGGTGGCATCCTGATAACAGGCGGAGACAGGCAGACTCTTACACCCTCAGGCAACTTTGCTGAGAATAATTACATACATCATATTGCCCGTCTGAAGAGAGTTTATAATCCGGGCATTTCAATTTCAGGGGTTGGTAATGTAATAAAGAACAACCTGATTGAACATGTCCCGCACATGGCTATCGGCTTCACTGGTAATGATAACATTATTGAGTATAATGAGCTGAATGATGTATGTTTTGAATCGAATGACGCCGGTGCCATTTACACTGGCCGCAACTGGACAATGCGAGGAAATATAATCAGATACAATTACCTGCGCAATATCTCAGGTTTTGAGGGAAAGGGTTGTGTTGGTATTTACCTTGATGATGCATTTTCCTCTGCTGAGATTTACGGGAATATTTTCTATAAGGTGACACGGGCCATGATGATCGGAGGAGGTAGAGACAATAAAGTGATTAACAATATATTCATTGATTGTGATCCCTCAATACATGTTGATTCAAGAGTGATGTCCCGAGACGGTATGAATTCCGTGTGACGACAAAAGACGGTTCGGTCCGGT
>CAZEYY010000017.1:4357-43353 GCA_964516485.1 uncultured Rikenellaceae bacterium | reverse complement strand
CCGGAGCGACTATTGGTTCAGAAGATGTTGATAGAATGATAAAATCAGATGATTTCCTTTATTTATCTGAAATGATGAATTTTCCGGGTGTAATTTATGATGATCCTGATGTTATTAAAAAATTAAATTCAGCAAAAGCAGCAGGAAAAAAAGTTGATGGTCATGCTCCTGGTTTATCAGGCAAAGATCTTACTAAATATATACAGGCAGGAATTTCAACAGATCATGAGTGCAGTACTCTGGAAGAGGCTTCTGAAAAGATTGCCGGCGGAATGAAAGTACTGATAAGGGAAGGAAGTGCTGCTAGGAATCTGGATAACCTAAAGTACTTGATAAAAACAAATGCTGATATGGTCATGCTATGCAGCGATGATCTTCATCCTGAAATGTTAATAAACGGGCATATAAACAGATTGGTTCGCAAATTAATATGTGAGGGATATGATTTATTCGATGTATTAAGAACTGCAACTTTAAATCCGATTTTACATTATGGTCTGGGTACCGGAGTACTGAGAGAAGGGGATCCTGCCGATTTCATAATTGTTGACGACCTTTCTAAGCTAAATGTACTTGAAACCTGGATTGACGGTATACAGGTTTTTTGTAATAATAAAGTGAATTTCAATCCTGCGCCTGAAGATCCCATAAATGTTTTTAACTGTGATAATATCCATGAGAAGGATATTATTATCAGGCGAGGCGGAAATAAGTTCCGTGTCATTGATGCAATTGAGGGTGAACTTCTGACGCATGAAATAATTGCCGAGGCCGGAGATTGTGAATTCATGGAATCTGATACTGATAATGATTATCTGAAAATTATTGTAAAGGACAGGTATCAAAACAAACCATTGCAAATAGGTTTCATAAAAGGCTTTAAACTAAAGAACGGGGCTTTTGCCAGTTCTGTGGCGCACGACAGTCATAATATCATTTGCGTTGGTACAAATAATATTGATATTCTGGCAGCAGTAAACAAGGTTATAACCATGAAAGGAGGATTAAGTACATCTATGAACGGACAAGTCACTTCTTTGCAGCTGGGTATAGGCGGAATTATGTCGGCAGATACATGCCGGAATACGGCGAAGCAGTATGAGAAGCTTAATCATGTTGTCAGAAACATGGGCTGTACAATGAAAGCTCCTTTTATGACGCTGGCATTCATGGCTTTATTGGTAATACCTGAACTGAAAATAGGGGACAGGGGCCTGTTTGATGTAAGATCTTTCAGACCGGTTCCTTTATTTTTGAAATGAAATTCTCCAAAGAACAACAATAAATCCACACCTAATGAATGGCTCTGACAGGCTGAAATCCTTGCTGCCTCTTATACCTTCAAAGCCGGGAATCTACCAGTTCATAGATCCAGGAGGGACAATTCTGTACGTGGGAAAAGCAAAAAACTTAAGGAAAAGAGTCACTTCCTATTTTTCCGGGAACCAGTCTGGTAAAACAGAACTTCTTCTCCGAAAAGCGGTTGACATTAAGCACATTGTTGTGGATAATGAATCAGATGCATTACTTCTTGAAAATAACCTTATAAAAAAGTATCAGCCTCGTTACAATATACTTCTGAAGGATGATAAAACTTTTCCCTGGATTTGTATTAAGAAAGAGAACTTCCCCAGGATTTTCAGTACAAGAAACACAATAAGAGACGGGTCAGTCTATTTCGGGCCTTATACTTCCGGGCTGATGGTCAAAACCTTGCTCGATCTTATCAGGCAGACTTATAAGCTTAGGACCTGTTCATTGAATCTTACAACTAAAAGTATTGCTGAAAATAAGTTCAGGGTTTGCCTTGAATATCACATTGGTAACTGTAAAGCGCCATGTACAGGCTTACAGCCTGAAAAGGATTATGAGGAAAATATTTCTGAGATAAAGGATATTCTAAAAGGCAGCATAGCTTCCCTTATTGAAAACCTGAGAAAGCAGATGAACGGCTTTGCTACAGAGATGAAATTTGAAGAAGCCCAGATGCTTAAGGAAAAGATTGAAATACTTTCAGGTTTCAGAAACCGATCAGCTGTTGTAAGTAATACGATTCGGAATGCAGACGTTTTCACATTTACAAGGGAGACGGATTATGCCTATGTGAATTATTTGAAGATCATTGAAGGAGCTATAATTCAGGCATTTACGCTTGAAATGAAAATAAGGCTGGAAGAGGAAAGGGAGTCTCTTCTTGGTTATGCAATAACAGAAATCAGGGAGAGGCTGGGCAGCGATTCTCCTGAGATTCTTGTTCCCTTTTTCCCTGATATACAGTTAAATAAGGTAAAATATACTATCCCGAAATCAGGTGAAAAGCTTAAACTTATTGAACTCTCTGAACGAAATGCCATATATTATAAGCTTGAACAGAAGAAAAAGCGTTCAGATAAGGATAAACCCCAGGAAAGAACTGGCAAAAACCTCGAGAAACTGCGCAACGACCTTCATATGTCTGAATTGCCGGTTCATATTGAATGCTTCGACAATTCAAATATAATGGGTACCAATCCTGTAGCTGCCTGTGTTGTTTTTAAAAATGGAAAACCTTCAAAAAATGACTACAGGCATTTTAATATAAAGACAGTTACAGGCCCTGATGATTTCAATTCGATGGAAGAAATCGTTTACAGGCGGTATAAGCGCATTCTTGAGGAAGGGGGAACTATACCTCAGCTTGTAATTATCGACGGGGGTAAAGGGCAATTGTCTTCAGCAATGAAAAGTATAACTTCACTTGGTTTACGTGATAAGCTGACAGTAATAGGAATTGCAAAGAAACTTGAAGAAATTTATTTTCCCGGAGACAGTGTTCCAATTTACATCGACAAGAATTCAATAAGTCTGAAAATAATTCAGCAACTGAGAAATGAAGCTCATCGCTTTGGTATAGGTTTTCACAGGGATAAAAGATCTTCAGGGATGATTAAATCCGGACTAGATGATATAAAAGGTATCGGACCTGTTACGAAGGAACTTTTATTAAAACATTTCAAATCTGTAAGCAGAATAGAAGAAGCTTCAGAAGAAGAACTGAAAAAGCTCGTAGGTCAATCAAAAAGCATTATTATCCGCGATTTTTTCAGGAAATCATCCTGATTTCCACGTGGAACATTAGAATCTCAAATAAGATTTAAAGAATTGATATACAGCAATATATAATGTTTTATCTCTTCTTTTAACTTCGCCAGAATCGAATATTTTAAGCTGAACGCAGGGTGGTGCACTGAAATTAAAGCCTGAAAGCCATGAAAAGTGCTCTTTTCACAATTCCTGTAAAAGAAAATTTTCCAATTGAATTCTCAGGTCATAAGAATCCGGAAGATGAATTCCATGCATTCCTGTCAGAAGAGCTGCTTCAACATTTATTTTAATGTCATCAATAAAAACAGATTCTTCCGGAAGGAGAGAATATTTTTCTATCAGGAGTTCATAAATCCTTTTTTGTGGTTTTGAAAACCTGACATCAGCGGAGATAATTCCTCCGTCAAAATACTCAAAGAAGGAGTTGGCATTTTTAATGTCAGGAAAAATGTCGGAAGGAAAGTTGGAGAGATAATACAGGCTGAAGCCTCTTTTTTTAAGTTCTGGCAGTATTTTTACGTTGTGGTCAAGGGAAAGCATTATCCTCGTCCGAAGATTGAAAATTCCGGTGATTTCCTCACTGCTCAAAGAAGATTTCAGGGAAATTGACCTGATAGCATCGCTTATACTTATATCCCCGTTATCAAGCTGAAGCCATTCCTTTGAATGGAATACATCATTAAGCGCTTTTTCAGTAAAATCCTCAGGGTAATTTCCTGATTTCAGAAATTTTTCCGGTTTAAAGCTGATAAGTACATTACCAAGATCAAAAATAATGTTCCTTATCATTTCAGGGATTTTTCATGCTGACCGGCTGGCCGGTGGCTTCAAGGACATTCCACCATAATTCTCCTTCCGTATCAATTTTTTTACGCTTTGATGTTACCATTGGGATTGGCATAAGAGTAAACTGATCATTCCAGAATCCTACAACAAAGTCTGTTTTTCCGGCAAGAGCAGCATGTACAGCATTCTGGGCAAGCAGATTACAGAACTTGCTGTCGTTGGCATTGGCAGGAGTACTTCTGATAATATAACTGGGATCAATGTACCTTATTGAATGTGGAAAATTCTTATTCTTAAATTCTTCAGTTATCTTGTCTTTCAGATAGATACCAATATCCTTATGCTTGATATTTCCTGAAGCATCCTTTTCCGAGCCGGAATCTTCGAAAAGATCCTGTCCGGCGCCTTCTGCAACAACTACTACAGCGTGTTTTCTGTCTTCAAGTCTTTTCCTGAGTACTTTGAGAAATCCTCTTGTTCCATACAAATCAAAGGGAGATTCTGGTACAAGTACAAAATTTACTTCCTGGACAGCAAGGGCAGCACTTGCAGCAATGAAGCCGGAATCACGGCCCATAACCTTTATTAGAGCTATCCCGTTATATGCTCCGGCAGCTTCATTATGAGCATTTCTGATTATATCCCTTGCTTCTGAGAATGAGGTTTCAAAGCCAAAGGACTTCTGTATCATATCGATATCATTGTCAATTGTTTTGGGTATGCCTGCAACACTTATCTTCAGCTTTCTTTTTTCAATTTCCTTAAATATGTCGTGTGCCCCTCTGAGAGTACCATCACCGCCAATGCAGAAAAGAATATTGATATTCATAATCTCGAGGGTATCGACAATTTTATCAACTTCCTGATTTCCACGTGACGATCCGAGTATTGAACCGCCAATAAGATGAATATTGCTTACCATTGAGGCTGTCAGCTCGACAACCGGGTGATTGTATTTAGCAACAAGACCCTCATAACCATACTTAATACCGATTATCCTGCTAATCCCATAGCGGTAGTGAAGTTCATTTACGAGGCTTCTTATAACATTATTAAGTCCGGGGCAAAGTCCTCCGCAGGTTACTACTGCCACCTTTGTCTTTGCCGGTTCAAAAAACAGGTTTTCGCGCGGACCAGCTTTTTCGAAGGAAACTGGCAATTCCCCGCTTTCCTTGTATTTCATGTAACTCTCAAGAGAGGTATCATAAATTATTCTTTCCTCATCCCTGACAAATTTGTATACAGGACTGTCTTCCCGGTGACTATTTTTCAGCGGAGATTCTACATTGCATTTGCCAAGAGAACTGACTAAAAAATCCTCGAATTTCATTTCACTTATATTTAGTAATACACTATGCTCAGACAAACAACAAGAGTGTTCCGGCAGAGCCAAATATAAGTAAAAATATGATTTAATGTAGAATAGGGCCTCTACTTGATCTGTTTAATGCGGCCTACCTGGCCATTTTCAAGCATTACCTTAATTCCATGCGGGTGATTTGGTGAAGATGTTAGTATTTCCTTAACTATTCCTCCTGTAAGCCTTCCTGTGCGCTTATCTTCAGCAAGTTCAACCAGTACTTCAATCCCCGGTTTTACATCCGCCCTTCTTGTGCCATTCATATTTTCTGAAGAAAATTGCTTTATATCAAACATGAATATTCTTAAATTTTACGATGCAAAGTAATATCATAAATAAATAATCCGGGACCAGCAATAAGTTAAGTTTTGTTAACTCCGGAAATATTGTCTGTTAACCTCTTGTTCCTCTGACTTTTAAACTGATCCTGTACAGGCCTTTGCTTGCAGTTATATACAGGCTTTTAAGGTCTTTTCCTCCAAAGCAGACATTTGCTGTCCATGGCTCGGGAACAGGAATGTTACCGACTTTTTCACCGGATTTATTGAATACAGTAACTCCGTTTCCGGAAAGATAAATATTTCCTTCGCTGTCAATTGTCATACCGTCTGAACCCATTCCGCAGAAAAGCATCCTATTTGTAATAATCCCTTCTCCGGCTATTTCATATCTGTAAGTTTTGCTGTCGCCAATATCTGCCACAAACAGGTACTTATTGTCCTCCGAACCAACAATCCCGTTTGGTTGCTTAAGATCAACAGCTATTCTTTTTATTTCTTTTTTATCAGGAGAGATATAATAAACTCCCTGTATTTCCTGTGGCTGCCCGGAATGAGACCACCAGGATCTTTTATAAAAAGGATCGGTAAAATAAATGCCTCCTTTTAAATCAATCCACAAATCATTAGGTCCGTTCATCAGCTTTTCCGAATACCTGAAAGGATATTTTGTAATATTCTTGTTTCTGTCAACAGACCATATTTCATTCTTTTCGTCGGCGCAAGCCCACAAAATTCCATTATTGTCGAATGCGAGCCCGTTTGAGCGACCTGAGGGCTGAAGAAAGGTATCCAGTTTATCAGAGAAACTCCAGATCATAATCCTGTCGTTTGGCTGGTCTGTAAAATAGACATTTCCTTCGCTATCGGCAGTTGGTCCCTCTGTGAACAGGAATCCATCAGCAAGCTTTTCAATTGTTGCTCCATCGGCTAATATTTTATCCAGT
Organism: uncultured Rikenellaceae bacterium; assembly: GCA_964516485.1. Taxonomy (GTDB): domain Bacteria; phylum Bacteroidota; class Bacteroidia; order Bacteroidales; family VadinHA17; genus LD21. The sequence goes on along the minus strand of CAZEYY010000017.1, from coordinate 36,898 downwards.
CCGTCCTGCCTGAATCCGGCTAAAACCGACACGAGTACGATTAGTGCCCAAATACCAGTTTTTTTCATGTCTTTTGTAATTTGTCTCAGAATCAAACTATTGTATTCATTATCCTAAGAAGATAGTTATCAATCTGTTCCGGCTTTTCAAAACCTACAGTAATCATATCAACAGTTCCAAGACGAAGGACAAATCTGAGAGAGTTATCTATTTTTTCACTATCATCCCTGAAATTACCGTTTCCAATAAGTTTCATTCCGATAATGCCTTTCCCTGATTCATGCATCTTCCTTATAACAGGAATGATTTCATCAGGGTTTTTGCTGTCCATTGCTTCACCGTATGGGTTAATCCTTACATGAATCACATCAACCCACTCAGATTCAGCAGCTGCTTTCATAGCCTCCAGAGAATGCACAGATACTCCATGTGCACGAATTATGTTCCTTGATTTCAGATTTTCGAGTGAGTCCATAAAGCTTTTCTGGCTGTCTGTCCATTTTCCATCTGTCAGGCAGTGCAGCTGAACGAGGTCGATATAATCAGTATTTAATTCCTTCCTGAACCTGTCAATTGTAATGGCAGCATCAGGGCGATCGGGCTCCGGAAGTCCTCCCTGTCCTGTCCACATCTTTGTTACAAGTGTGTATTTCTCTCTCGGAAAGTTTTTCAGACCGGCAGCAGCATATTTATGAGTACCATAGGTATCAGCACAGTCAAAAAACCTAATGCCTTTTTCATAGGCCTGCCTGATAAGAGATTCGGCCACGCCGGCTCTTGTGATATTTGAAGATCTGTTCCATCCGTTAAATCCTGTCCCCATTCCAAGAAATGAAGTCGTGATTCCTGTTTTTCCCAGGGACACTTTTTGCAAAGGATCTTTTACTGATGATACAGCCGGCTGATCTATATCAAGAACAGACTTTCCCAAAACAATAGATCCGGCACCGGCGCCAACACTTCTGGTAATAAATTCCCTTCTGTTCAATTTCCCGGGCATAACAATATGAAATTATTAATTTATTGTAATCCAAGTAATTCAATAAGATTACCAGGAGGCACAGGCCTTCCGTTTCTTGTAGCGGCACCTGTAACCCTGGCAGTAACTATAAGTTTGTTGTCAGGAACTCTGTAGATGCTTTGAATAAAGGCCAGTCTTACGTTACCTTCCCTTCTGATATCAACAGTCACAATATACCTGTCGTGACTTCTCAGTGGATATTTGTACTCGATTTCAACTTTTGTGACAATGAGGTCAAGACCCTCATCATGCAATTTTGAAAAACTTATGCCTTTTTCTGTAAGAAATTCATGCCTTGCATGTTCAAGATAATGCTGGTAATTTGCGTTGTTAACAACTCCCTGAAGGTCACACTCGTAATCTCTTACTTTTAATTCGAGCCTGAAAGTATTATCATCCATTTTCTTTTCTTAAAACAGATGCTAAAAATAACTATTTGGGAAATAATCCAAAGAATTTTCTCAAACCTTTATGGAACTTATGTACTCCGTTTGGGTTATAATGCATCAGAATGCATTCTCCTGTAACATAATTTATATCTGAGCCTTCAAGTTCCTTAAGGGCTTCTTTGCTTTCTGCATGTTGTTGAATCCAGATTTGTTTTATTCCCTTTTCCTTAGCCTCCCTGACAACAGAAGCAGTAACGTCTTTCTTTGTCATAATTATCAATCCTTTGACCTCCGGGGGCAGAGATGCAAGATCTTTATAGCTTTTAATGCCGAGTATTTCTCCTGCAAAAGGATTTACAGGTATCAGGTCCATGCCCTTTTGACGGAGCTCCTTAAATGCGGCATAACCAAATTTTTTCGGATTTCTTGAAACCCCTGCCATTGCAACAGGACTTGTTGCAACAAAATTTTCAATTTGCTTTAACGATGCCATGTTTTTCAGTTTTATGGGTATAAACACTTAAAAGTAGTACAAAAAATGATAAGTAAATCTATTTTTTACTTACTTGGTGACCCTGATCAAAACTCAACCAGCTAATGAAAAAACAGGAAATCCCCCAGGGATATCTCTTTTCGAGAGCATATTCAAATTATGTATTTATTCTTCTTTTCCTGCTTTATATGTTCGATTATATAGACAGGATGGTTGTTACATCAATGTTTTCCTCTATTGAAAGGGACTGGGGTATTACTCACACTCAAAGCGGATTGCTGGTTTCTGCAGTTTACTGGGCAATAGTTATTCTTACTTTTCCTGTTTCAATTCTGGTTGACCGCTGGAGCAGGACAAAGACAATAGGAGTAATGGCAATTTTGTGGAGCCTTGCAACAGCATTATGTGCCCTGACTGGAAATTATGTTCAGCTTTTTATGGCCCGTTTACTCATTGGTGTTGGAGAGGCAGGCTATGCACCAGGCGGAAGTGCAATGATCTCGGGTTTGTACCCTCTTGATAAAAGGGCTAAGATGATTGGTATCTGGAACGCCTCAATACCTCTTGGATCAGCAATAGGCGTGCTCCTGGGAGGAATTATAGCCGTTAAGCTTGGCTGGAAACATGCTTTTGGAATCGTTGCTATACCGGGTTTGATTGTGGCGATTTTGTTCCTTTTTGTAAAGGATTACAAGACTGTAGATCTGTCATTTGTTGATAAGAGCAATAACAAAGTGAAAATGGAGAAGAGGGACATTTTCAGGGAATTCATTACAAGGCCATCAATAATATTCACATATTTTGGTATAACAGCAGTAGTCTTTGTGACCTCAGCAATGCTTACCTGGCTTCCAACATATTTTGAAAAAGTCAGGGATGTTCCTCAGGACAAAGCAGGGCAGATGGCAAGCATTGTAATGATGCTGGCTATAGTTGGAGCCCCTGTAGGCGGAATACTTACAGATAAGTGGCATAAGAAAAAAGCTAATGCACGGCTTCTTTTTCCTGCAATCACAACCTTGCTTTCTGCCATTGTGCTTTTTATAGGCCTTGTGCTTCTGCAGGGCACGGTGCAATATATTGTACTGTTGTTGTTCGGAGTACTTGTATTAATGTTTATTTCGGGAGCGGCAGCAGTTACACAGGACGTGATACATCCTGGACTCAGGGCAACTTCTTATGCAATATCAGTTGTTATCCAGAACCTTCTTGGTTCATCTATGGCTCCTGTTGTCCTTGGTAAAATATATGACCTGGCAAGTATCCAGATGGCACTTGATTTTCTTCCCTTTGTACTACTTGTAGGTTCAGTGCTGTTTTTCCTGGGTTCGCGGTATTATGAGAAGGATATGGAAAAAGTCACTAAGATTGAAATGGTGGCCGCCTGATAACAGCAATTATTTTTTCCTCTCTGTTGTATAATGCACAAATTCCTTAAGAGATTCTTTAACAGGGGAATCAGGATAGGAATCCAGTATGGCCAGTGCCTTGTCGCGATATTGGTTCATTCTGGTCTCAGCATAAACCATACCTCCATTATCTGCAACAAAAGCAATCACTTCATTTATTTCTGCCTTTGTTTTTTTCCGGCTTTTAACTATTGAAAGAATGTGTTTTTTCTGGAAAAAAGAAGCCTGTTTGAGCGCATGGATAAGCGGAAGAGTAATCTTTCTCTCCTTGATATCGTTGCCGGCAATTTTGCCTGTCAGGCCAGTACTCTCATAATCAAGAAGGTCATCTCTGATCTGAAAAGCAATGCCGATATTTTCTCCGAATTCCTTCATCAGCATTATTGTTTCGGCATTATCTGTTACTGCCCGTGCACCGCAGGCAGTACAGGCAGAGATTAGAGCTGCTGTTTTGCTTTTAATGATCCTGAAATAGTCTTCTTCAGTTATACTTTGTTTCCTTGCCTTCTGCAGTTGCAGAAGCTCCCCTTCACTCATCGATTTTACAGCTTCAGAAACTATTTCAAGCATGTCGAACCTGTTCTTTTCGACACTTATCAGCATGCCTTTCGAAAGCATATAATCGCCAACAAGAACAGCTATTTTGGAATTCCAGAGGGCATTGACAGATAAAGATCCGCGACGTTCATGTGCATCATCAACAACATCATCATGAACCAGGGAAGCTGTGTGAAGAAGCTCAATAAATGTTGCTGCAACATAAGAAGCTTCTGAAATTGTACCATTCAGTTTTGCCGTAAGCAATACCAGCATAGGCCTCATTTGTTTGCCTTTGCGCCTGAGGATATAATTAAGAATTATTTTAAGCAGAGGAATATCGCTCTGCAGGGTCCTGCTGAAATAGACTTCAAATTCAGCCATTTCATTTTCAACCGGGCCTTTTATTTTATCGATTAATGACATATTAAAATAACAGTCTCAAACTTACACAAAATTATCATTCAATCATCGTCCTGAGTTATTACAGTCAGAGTACGACATCGTTATATATTCCAGAATAGTAGTTCCCGTTATTAGGTGGCACAAAAAATCTTAAATTTGTTTAGTAAATCTAATTGTATGCTAAACCGGATTCTGGACTTCAGCCTGAAAAACAAACTTATTGTTATTTTGTTCACAATAACCATGGTTGCTTTTGGACTGTTTGCGGTATATAAGATACCCGTTGGCGCAGTGCCCGACATTACAAATAATCAGGTTCAGGTTATAACAACCTCAGGGAACCTTTCAACTCAGGAGATAGAGCAGTTCATTACTACTCCTGTTGAAATGGAAATGGCAAATCTTCCTTCCGTTTCTGAAATAAGATCTGTGTCAAAATTCGGTATTTCGGTTGTTACCGTGGTGTTCAAGGACAATATTGGCACATATCTTCCTCGACAGCTGATTGCCGAAAAGCTGAAAACAGCATCAGCCAATATTCCTGAAGGTTTTGGCACTCCGGAAATGGGACCGATTACAACAGGTCTTGGCGAAATATATCAATATACTCTGGCTGTCAGGCCCGGTTATGAGGATAAGTATAATGCAATGGATCTAAGGACAATCCAGGACTGGATTGTTAAAAGAAGGCTTTCAGGAATAAACGGGGTGGTTGAAATTAACAGCTGGGGAGGATACCTGAAACAATATGAAATTGCTATTGATCCGGTAAAACTTAAAGGCGTGAACCTCACCCTTATTGATGTGTTTGAAGCAATTTCCTCAAACAACAGCATTTCGGGCGGGGCATATATTGAAAAAACTAACCAGAGTTTTTTCATTAGGGGTGACGGGCAGGTTAAGTCTCTGGATGACATCAAAAACATTGTTGTTGACTATAATAACGGTTATCCGGTTTTGATAGAAGATATTGCCGAGGTTCGCTTTGGCAATGCAAACAGATTTGGCGCCATTACTGCAAACGGTAAGGGAGAAACAGTACTCGGACAAGTTATGATGCTGAAGGATGCCAATTCAAAAGAAGTAATAAACGAAGTAAAAAAACGCGTTGAGGCAATTCAGTCGAATCTGCCGGAGGGAGTTTTTATTAATCCTGTAATTGAAAGGGGAGAACTGATTGGCAAAACCTCTACGACTGTCGCTGAAAACCTTATTCTGGGCGCATTGATAGTTTTAATAACGGTTGTATTGCTTCTTGGTAATTTAAGGTCGGCACTTGTCATTGCTTCAATGATTCCGCTTGCCCTGCTTTTCACAATATCAATGATGTACATCTTTGGAATAGATGCCAACCTAATGAGCCTGGGTGCTCTTGACTTCGGGATAATAATCGATGGCGCAGTAATAATTGTTGAATTTATAGCTTTAAAAATAGTTACAAGGAAGGAAGAACTGGAAGGATCTTCAGGAGAATTACATCTGTCTATGATGGACAAAATATCTTTTGAGGGATCTTCAAAGATGATGAACTCGGCAATTTTCGGGCAAGTAATTATTCTTATTGTCTTTATACCGATACTTTCACTGAGTGGTGTTGAAGGGAAAATGTTCCGGCCCATGGCTATCGCATTCTGTTTTGCTATTATCGGTGCGATGATCTTCGGACTGACATGGCTGCCTGTTGCTTCTTCACTGTTCCTGAAACCACAGAGTGGAGGAATAAAAAACATATCAGACAAGATAATGGCCCTCGCTTACAGGTCATATAATCCTGTAATTCATTGGTCATGCCGGCATAAAAAGGCAGTGCTTGGAATAGCTGTTCTTTCGCTTGTATTTACAATCTTTATTTTTACCAGAATAGGGGGAGAGTTTGTTCCGACTCTTGATGAAGGAGATTTTGTTATTCAGCCTGTTCTGAAAACCGGTACTTCTCTCACAAAAACAATTGAGCTGACAACACAGATGGAAAACATCCTGATCAGTAAATTTCCGGAAGTTGATCAGGTTGTCAGCAGAATTGGAGCGGCAGAAGTGCCAACCGACCCAATGTCTATGGAAGAAATAGACATGATTATAAAACTTAAGCCCAAAAAATACTGGGTCACTGCAAAAGATAAAGAAATGCTTGCAGTGAAATTCAAAGAGGCTCTTTCTGCAATTCCCGGTATAGATTATGAGTTCACTCAACCTATAGAAATGAGGTTCAATGAACTGATTACAGGTGTCAGGTCAGATATTGCCATAAAAATTTTCGGAGATGACCTTGATTATATAAGCAGGAAAGCAATTGAAGTCAAAGCACTCATTGAAAACATATCTGGAGCCGGAGATGTGATATTGGAAAAAACAGCCGGATTGCCTCAGGTCAGAATAGATTACAACAGGGAGAAAATAGCCTATTACGGGCTTGATATTAAAGTACTTAACAGGTATCTGTCAACTGCATTCGGGGGAGAGATTGCAAGCGCTGTTTTTGAGGGTGAAAAACGCTTTGACATGGTTGTCCGATTCAGGAAAGAGAGCAGGACCGATATAACAGATATAAGACAACTTTATGTTCCTCTAAATAATGGCTTGCAGATCCCGCTTGAGGAACTTGCAAGCATAGAATACTCTGAAGGCCCGGCCAAAATTTCAAGGGAAAACACACACAGACGTGTTGTGGTGAGTGTCAACGTCAGGAATCGCGACCTTCAGTCGGTTGTTAAGGATATACAAACTGTCGTTGACAGTAAAATTGCGCTTGAACCAGGTAATTACATAGTCTATGGTGGTCAGTTTGAAAACCTTCAGAATGCAACAAAAAGACTAATGATTGCTGTGCCTGTTGCCTTATTACTTATTTTCATCTTCCTCCATTTTGCTTTTGGATCATTCAGGGATGCTCTTCTGATATTTACAGCGATACCTCTTGCTACAGTTGGAGGGGTAATATTATTATGGCTAAGGGGTATGCCATTCAGCGTTTCTGCAGGTGTTGGTTTCATTGCCTTGTTTGGGATTGCAGTACTTAATGGGATAGTTCTTATAGAGCATCTCAAAGAGCTCCAGCACTCCGGGATTTCTGATATCAGGGAACTTATTTTAAAAGGTACAAGAGACAGGCTTAGGCCCGTGATGCTTACTGCAGGAGCTGCTGCAATGGGTTTTCTTCCGATGGCAGTATCTACTGGTGCCGGAGCGGAAGTTCAGCGTCCTCTTGCTACAGTTGTTATTGGCGGACTTATAACATCAACAATGCTTACAATGATCGCCCTGCCTCTTCTTTTTGAGATTTTCAACAATGTAAAAAGCATAAGCCTGTTCCCTCTCAGGGTAATCAGGTTCAAATCACTTGCACTTATCCTGTTGCTTTTTGCTGCCGGTGGTTATGTACATTCTCAGTCCGTTGAAATGGATTTGAAGAAAGTCATTGAAACCGCTTATGCAAACAACAGGGAGATAAAGGCTTACTCTCTGAGGGTTGATCAGAGTAAGGCTCTTGTATCAACAGCATTTGATATTGATAAAACTGTTGTTACATACGGAAAGGATGAAAATAATATTGCGGAAAACGGCTATCCGATAAATGTCTGGGGTGTTGAACAGACTTTCAGCTTCCCCTCGCTTTACACGGCAGAACGAAATTCAAGAAAAATTGAATTGACAAGGGCGGAAACAGAACTGGAAGCTGTGAAGCAAAGTCTGGCAAAAGAACTCTCTTCAACTTATTATGAAATACAGAATTTGCAAAACCGCAAAAAAATATTGCAGGAAATAGACAGCCTTTATGCAAACCTTGCAAAAAGTGCTGACACAAAAAGGATTAGCGGGGATATGAGTGAAATGGAAAGACTCAATATTGTTGCAAGGCAAAAACAGGCTCAGCTTGACCTGAACAGCATCCGGTACAATATTGAAATAGCAGGTCAGAAGCTTAAGACACTTATGAATTTTTCAAATGAAATTTCTGTTCCTGATGAAATTGAAATATTAAATCCCGAGGATCAGGATATCAATTCAAATCCCATTGTACGTCTGATTCAAATTCAGGATCTGTATTCAGAATCACTGCTTCGTGTTGAAAAGAATAAAATGTTGCCCGACCTGTTTTTGAACTATTTTACCGGAACAAACACCTTTCAGAATGCAAAAAGATATAACGGATTTCAGGCTGGTCTTTCCGTGCCTCTTTTTTTCGGCAGCCAGAAATCAAGAATTGAAGCAGCCAGAATTTCTCTTAATGCCACTCAGTTATATTCTGAGAATCAAATCATTGTTCTGAAAACCAGAATGGATGCTTATAAAAAGGAAGAACAGAAATACAGAGAGGCGATAGATTTTTATAATACTTCAGGAAAACAACTGCATGATGAAATTCTGCGTGCGACAATGAAGAGCTATCAACTCGGGGAAATAGACCTTTTCAGGTTTACAGGCAGTTATGAAAATGCAGTAAAGTTAAAAATGGACTATCTTGATAATGTACTGAAATACAATTTGATAATTCTTGAACAAAAGTATCCTGCAAATTAATAATCAGAATATATGAAGCCAAAATCAGCTTTATTTTACTTCTTCATCCTGTTTCTGCTTTTTTCCTGTCACGGGAAGAAAGCTGAAGTCAGTGCACCAGACCAGGAATCATTTATAATCCTTACAGAAGAACAATTTTCAACTGGTGAGATGCAATTGGGAAAATCACAAAAAATTGTCTTTGATCAGCTTGTCAACAGTCATGGCAACATTATTTCAAAACCAGGGGGGCTGGCAAAGATCAGCGGACCAATATCGGGAGTTATAAGCAGTATACGGTTCACACCGGGGCAGAAGATAGCAAAAGGACAGGCAATAATTGAGATAGGGGGAAATGAGCTAATTGAACTTCAGAGGGATTTTGCTGAAACTTCAAGTCAGCTAATTCGTGTTAAGTCGGAATATGAACGACTTAAGTCCCTTTACGCAGAGAATGTTGGCACCCAGAAGGAATTTATTACTGCACAGTCGGAATATAATACTGTTCTGGCCCGGTATTCGGCTCTGATGATGAAAATGAACATGTTAGGACTTGATCCTGTTAGTGTGGAAGCCGGAAAATTTTCAAGTTTCTTCACCCTGAACTCCCCGATAACAGGTTATATATCCAAAATTAATGTTGCCCTTGGTCAGTATATAGGCCAGGAAAGTACTCTGGCTGAAGTTTTTGATCCTTCAAGGCTGTTTTTACAGGTTGCCGTTTTTGAAAAAGACATTTTCCGACTGAAGGAAGAACAAAAGGTGAGGTTCAGGATTCTTGGTGATTCATCAGAATATTTTGCAACACTGAAATCGCTTGGGAAAAATGTTGACAATGAGACAAAAACAATACTATGCTATGCTGAAATAGATGATTTGAACAGGAATACATTTATAAACAATACTTATGTTGAGGTAAGGATTATAACAGCCAGTGACACAGTAAATGCTGTACCGGAAGAAGCAATACTGAAATCAGGTGAATCAAGCTATGTTCTTGCCCTGGAAAAAAGGGATGATAAGGCCTATTATTTTAAGAAAGAGCTTGTTACTGCAGGCCGGGCACTGAATGGTTATGTTGAGATTTCCGGAGGAACCGGCAGGGAACTTCTCCTGAAAGGTGCATATAATCTGGTTCTTGATTAATTCCGGGAATCAGGTTGCCTAAATGAAATGAAAGATTAGTAAGGTTAATGACTTCAACAATTCAGATTTCAGTGGAAAATCGTCAAAAAAGGTTCTGCTGAAAACAGGTTTTGCTTCTGGAAACAATTTGATTTATAATTTGTTGATTAATTAAACTTAGACAAGCTTGAAGCAGCAGCTTTTGTATATAATAATCGCAGTATTGTTTTTTGTATCGTGCAAAAAGGGATTAACTGATTATCAGATGCGCATACTGCTTAGGAATTCAACTGACGGCACAATTACTGTCCAGGTTTTTCCAAAATATAAATATGCTCAGGCTGGCAAGTATTCTTATTCCGATACACATACAAAATATAAGGATACAACATTTGTCCCTGACAAAAAGCTTGGTACTGAACTTTATTCTACAGATACTCTCGATATGGACCCGGACAGGCTTATTTCAAGGGTTTTTGACAGTATTCATGTAAGGCTTAAATCAGGCAAAGTTTTAAGTTTTTCCCCGCAGAAAGCTATGAATTACAGTGTGAATCCCTTTACTGACAGATCTGCCTGGATTTACCAGAGAAATGATCTGGAATATATCAGGACATGGAGAGAAAATGATCTTGTGACCAACGATTATATTTTTGTTATAGAAGGTCTCAGGTAGTCCGCATTACATGCAGGTTCAACAGGAACAAGACAAAATTCAATAAATATATTTATCCGGGAACAAGTTTTTTCTGAAATGGATAAAACTTTTTTTCTTTGCATCCAGATATTCAACTTATATGGAAGTAACAATCAGAAATGCCACTGAACATGATTTCCCGAATGTTTTGTCATTGATCAGGGAGCTTGCCGATTTTGAAAAGTCACCCGATGATGTGACAAACAGTGTTGAACTGATGAAGAAGGAAAAGGAGTACTTTAATTGTATTGTAGCCGAGGGTCCTGAAAACGAAATTATCGGTATGTCTGTATATTTCTACGCCTATTATACATGGGTAGGAAAATCGCTTTACCTCGAGGATATTTATGTAAAGGAGCAATACAGGAAAAGCGGTGTCGGAAAAGCATTAATCAGTAAGATCTTTGAAATTGCCCGGGCAGAAGATTGTAAAAGAGTAAGGTGGCAGGTTCTGAACTGGAACCAGAATGCAATTGAGTTTTACAGGAAATGCGGAGCCGGAATTAATTCTGAATGGCTTAATTGTACTTTTGATCATCAGGGGATTCTGAATTTTAAGATTTAGCATGATGAAATAATGGTATTCAGGAAGTTCATTCGATGTATTGATCTGTTTTACCACATTCCGGCTTAAAAAGCCATTGCCGGGATTATCTCTAAATGCTGAGATGCGAAGATTACTGCTGATATACTTGCAACATATCAACATATTTGCATATTTTTACAGCTCAAAATATTAAGTGATGGAGTTTAAAGATCTTACACCAGAAAATCTTGAAAAAGCAGCAAGCATGCTTAAGGCAATTGCTCATCCTGTAAGGATTTCAATTGTCGGGTGCCTTGAAGATGGTCAGCAAAGAACTGTAACGGAGATACATAAGCAGCTTGGACTGGAACAATCAACAACATCACATCATCTGGGAATATTAAAGGACAAGGGCGTACTTTCTTCAAGGCGTGAAGGGAAAAACACATGGTATTTCCTTAAACATCAGAATCTGAGAACCGTATTGAGTTGTGTAAGTTCCTGCTGTGAGCAGTAATTCTCAGGCGAGGTCCCTGAACATTCTTTTTTGGAACAATATTATTGATATCACTCCGCATGTTATAGCAGAGTCAGCAATGTTGAATACCGGCCTGAAAAAAATAAATGATTCTCCGGCTTTCACAGGAGACCAGTCTGGCCAGTGTGTATCTATAACAGGGAAGTAGAACATGTCAACAACCCTTCCGTGAAGAAAGGAAGAATAGCCGCCTCCGGGAGGGAACATTGTTGCCGGTTGCATATAACTTTCGCTGAAAATCATTCCGTAAAATGCGCTGTCTATTATGTTTCCAATGGCACCAGCCATTATTGCGCTTACTGCAAGAACAAGGCCTGTATTTGCTTTTCTCTCAATAAGAGTGTAAAGGAACCAGCCAATTCCAAAAATTGCCAGGATCCTGAAAATGCTGAGGATCAGTTTCCCGGGTTTTCCTCCCATTTCCATGCCGAAAGCCATTCCATTGTTTTCAATGAAGTGAATTAATCCCCAGTCTCCGAATAGTTTGATTTCCTGTCCTATAACAAGATGTGTCTTGATCCATATTTTAAGAATCTGGTCAAGGATAAGGATTAATGCTATTAATAAAGCAGCTTTTTTCCCGAGTGTCATCAGTTCCTCAATTTTGGGCCGCAAAATACTAAAAATTCAGATGAGTAAATGATTTCGACTGAAGAAATGAAATCTTTACTCACATAAATTATTAATTTTCGGGGACAGATAATTAATTAATATGCAGAAGAAAACAGCAGTTGTATTCGGTGGAACAGGTCTAGTTGGATCTTACCTGGTCAGGGAGCTTCTGGAGTCACAGGAGTATTGTAAAATAGTTGTCTTTTCCCGCAGGAAAGTCTTATCCGTCGTTAATGAAAAACTATCAGAACAGATAGTTGATTTTGAAAATCCGGTTAGTTATGAAAGCAGGATTTCAGGTGATGACATCTTCATTTGCCTGGGTACAACGATTAAAAAGGCGGGGTCGGTCAGCCGTATGGAAGAAATAGACAGGGATCTTCCTGTTTCAATTGCAAAGGCGGCCCTGAAAAATGGAGCGAAAGGTCTTGCTGTAATTTCATCGATCGGAGCAGGAGAAAAATCAGCTAATTATTACCTGAGAATAAAGGGTGAGATGGAGAGGGGTATACTGGATCTTGATTTTGCAACAATAGCTCTTGTAAGGCCTTCGCTTTTGCTTGGAAACCGTAATGAAAAGCGCTTTGGAGAGAATGCCGGAAAGATCTTTATGAAGGCATTTGGCTTCTTTTTCTGGGGGAGATTCAGTAAATACAGGGCAATAGAAGGCAGGGATGTTGCCAGGGCAATGATAAAGATATTGAATAATAATACCGGGAAAAGGGTATATGAATCAGACGAACTCAGGATGCTGGCATCTGAAAAATAGAAAACCCGGTTCTCCCGGGTTTTCATATATTTAGTGAGGATCAGTTAATTACATGTTTTGTTAACATGATTCGAATCCCAGCATTTCCACTGACCGTCGAGATAGTCAGAACTCTTAATTCTGCCTTCCTTTGTTGAGGTGCTCCATTCAATGTTAACATCCGAGAATTTTGAAAGGGATGTATTGTAGTAATGAATTGTAAAATAGGCATTCAGAGCAGCACTTGTTTTTCCTGCCTCAATATATGCGCCATTGCTTTGGCCGCTTTTAACATAAGTATATTTTAAAGTACCTATTTCGGTCCCTGATTTTGTCCAGTCAATCTGCAGAAGTGGAGTCTGTGCTGAACTGCTTTCATTCAGAGTCCATTTACCTGAAGTCCCGTCCAACTTACTTGTACCGTCGAACCATTTAAACTCCGCAAAGCCACCAGTTCCTTCCCTTGTGATGTACATTTCCCAGATTACATCAGATGGTCCTATTTCTCCTGTCAGACGTGCTTTATATGTCACTCCGGCAGCGCTTACATTATAGCTCCATTGCCATTTTTTATCTGAAAGATACACAGGGTCCTGATCAACGGCAACCTTGAATGAAGCAACCGGAATGGCCAGAGTAACTGCAACTATTGTACGCCAGGTTCCAACAATTAGTGCTGCAGTTTCCCAGTTAAGATTTTCTGTTCCTTTATTTGAAAAATCAACAGCTCCTGATTTGGAACTGGTAACAAAAGCACTGAAATCAATCACCATCGATTCTGCAGGAGGAAGAGTTGGAGGATCTCCCTTATCCTTTTTACATCCGTAGAAAGAACCTGCCATCAGTGCGACAACAAGTATCAGAGACAATACTTTTTTCATGATCTGAATTTTTTATAATACTGGAACGAAAATTTCTGTGTTTTGGTATTCCTAATACAAAGATATAAAGAGAGATTCAAAAAAATATAGAAATAAGTGATATTAATTCCCAATTTGAAAGACATATTTATTATTTCATATTACCGAAACAAGAGTAAGCATTATCATAATAATGAGGCCATAAGAGTTAATCAGGACTACAGAAGTATTTAATCTGTCTTTTCCGCCTTCATTAAAAAGAGTCCGGAAAAATGAGAATATGAATACAACATTTACTATCAGGTATGTAATAGTAAAGATGAGCCCAAACAATCCTGTGACTATAAAAAATGCAAGAAAGGTTGCATTTGAAAACAAAACCCAGTAAAAAACTACTTTCCTGAGCTGGGTCTTATCGAGATAAAATGAAATTGAGGCCAGTCCGGCTTTACTGTACTCTTCTCCATATCTGATTATGAGGAGCCAGAAGTGAGGTACCTGCCACAGGAACATAAATAAAGAAAAGAAAATAATTTCAGGAGAAAATATATTATTACCTGCTGATACATATCCAATCAGTGGAGGTATTGCTCCCACAAATCCTCCGGGGATAATTGCAAGTATCGAAATTCTCTTCAGTCTTGTGTATAAAATATTGTAGAGTACAATACAAAGTATGCCCAGAAGTACTGGCTTTATACCGTTTTGTGCAAGGCAGAATATTCCGGCAGTCAGCAATACCGAGAAGATGAACAATGCCTGATTTGTCGTTATTTTTCCTGATGGTATGGGCCTGTTTCTTGTGCGCTCCATCAGTATATCTGTATTTCTTTCAGAGTACTGATTAAGCACAGCTGCTGATGATGAAAGAAAAAAAACACCAGAAGCCATGAAAATCAATGCTTCAAAATCAGCAAGTCCGGCCATGAAAAATCCAGTAATTGCTGAAACAACAACAGCAAGTGATAGTTTATATTTAATCAGATCGCCAAATAAGGAAAGCCTGTGCATTGAATTACTTCTCTTGTGCGAGGGTCTTTAAGTAATCGGTAATTGTATTTATATCTTCCTCTTTAAGGACATCTTTATACGACTTCATCAAGCCTTTTGCAAATCCCACAACCACCTCTGAATCAGGTTCGTATATTGAATTGTGAATATACTTTTCATCAGCATTGACAGTTTTCTGTTCTTTTCCGTAAAGGACAATGCGATCAGAACCGAAAAGACCTTTGAATGAAGGACCCACAAGTTTTGTCCCGTCAATTGAATGACAAGCAATGCAGCCAGTATTCCTGAGCAGAAGATAACCATCGGGTTCTGGTGCAGCGGCTGAAGCTTTATAATCATCGAACCATTTGTCATAATCTGTCTGCTCAAGAATTTTTGCTTTTGCCAGCATTGATGAATGCAGTAGTCCGCAATACTCGGTGCACAAAATTTCATATTCCCCCACCTGTGTTGGTATGAACCAAAGATAAGTATCGTACCCTGGTATAACGTCTTCCTTTACCCTGAATGCCGGAATAAACAGGCTGTGATTAACATCTTCCGATTTCAGATTAACCCTAACAGGCTTGTTTACAGGGAGATACAGATCTGATGTTTTTATTCCGTTGCCGTAATCAAATTCCCATTCCCACATCCGGCCTATTGCCTGAACAACCATGGCATCAGCCGGCGGTTTTCTCATTGGAGCGAATCCCGACCAGCCAAAATAGAACATTACCATCACTATTATCAACGGTACTGTAGTCCAGATAATTTCAAGGGTTACACTTCCTGTAAACTGACGGGCAGGTTTACCTTTCTTTCTTGAGAAATGTATGACTGTCCAGATCATAAAAGCCGTAATACCAATAATAAAGAAACCGGCTATTGAAAATATAAGTAAGAAAGCCTTATCTACCCCTTCTGCAAGATTTGATGCTCCTGTAAACATATCTTTTACCTTAAGTAGTAATCAATAAATGTAATAACTATAACTGCTGCAAACAAAGCGAAAACTCCGCTAACCATGGCTTTTATGAACAGGCTTTCGTGTTTGACATGCATAAAATTGATAATAACAGTGGCCACTTTAATGCTGGCAATCAGTAAAGCCACCCCTACAGTAAAGGCTCCGAAATGCCATTCAGTGGCTGCCACAGATATGGCTGTCAGTGCCAGTAATGCAATAAGTACTACTGCATGGGAAGTATAGCTTGAAATGTGTGATCCTTCTTTTTTCATAGGGATGTCTTCTAAGTTATGAGGTAAAGTAAAGGGAAAAGGAAGATCCAGATCAGGTCAACAAGATGCCAGTAAAGGCCGGAGTTTTCAAGGTGAAGGTAATGATTGCTGTTGACGGTTCCATTCTTGATTTTCACAATGTTAATAAGCAGGAGAATCATTCCGATAAGCACATGGAGGGCATGAAGACCTGTCATCATGTAGTAAAGCCCGAAAAACAGGAGCTCCCCCTGCGGGAGATTCTTCAGAACTTCAGAACCGGGATAAATCTTAAACTCAAATTTATGCGACCATTCGAAATACTTGTTCAGCATAAACAGGCCTGCAAGCAGAACGGTGAGACCTACAAGAAAAAGGGCCAGATTTTTTTCATCTTTCTGAATCGCAGTTATTGACATCGCAACTGTCATACTGCTCACAAGGAGGAATACGGTATTAAGCGTGCCTATAAATGTATTCAGTTCTTCTGCAGCATGATGAAAATCAGCAGAGTACTTAGCCCTGAAAACAGCATAAACTAGGAATAATCCTCCAAAAAGGAAAAGCTCGGTAAAGAGAAAGATCCACATACCCAGTTTTCCTGTTTCGCTGTCAATACGTTCGTTATGAATTGCCTGCACAGACATATTTTTACTATTTGTTACCGGTACTTTCGCCAAAAAAATACGGATGATTCTTTATTTGGGGTATTTCTTCAAAATTCTCATGTGAAGGAGGAGAGGGTATCTGCCATTCGAGAGTAACTCCTTTCCAGGGATTGGAAGGAGCCGGAGCCCCTTTCTTTGCATGATAAACAAGATTGTAAACCATTATTATCAGGCCGATAAACAAAATAAATCCGCCAATTGTGGATAACTGGTGACCTGTCTGAAACTGAGGCAGATAATCAAAATATCTTCTTGGCATTCCCTGAAGTCCGATTATAAACTGAGGGAAATAAAGAAGGTTAAATCCGATGAAGATTACAATGCTTCCTGCATAAGCAAGTGTGTTGTTGTACATTCTGCCAAACATTTTCGGGAACCAGTAATGCAGTCCCGCAAAAAAGGCAAATCCCATTCCGCCGAAAATTATATAATGAAAATGGGCAACAACAAAGGCAGTATCATGAGCCTGCACATCGGTAGCAACAGAACCAAGAGTAAGTCCGGTAAATCCGCCGATCATAAAAAGGAAAATAAAGAAAATGGCGTACAAAAGAGGCGGTTTAAGGTCAATTGATCCTCCGTACATAGTGGATATCCAGTTAAAGACTTTTATTGCACTGGGCACAGCTACAAGGAAGGTAAGAAAGGAAAAAAACCAGCGGGAGCCATAACTTATTCCTGCGGTGAACATGTGATGTCCCCAGACAAAGTACCCTACAAAGGCAATTGCGAGGCTCGAAAACAGAATTGCCGTATATCCGAAGACCGGCTTCTGGCTGAATGTGGGAAAGATCTCTGTTACTATTCCCATGCCCGGCAAAATCATAATGTACACAGCAGGGTGTGAATATATCCAGAAGAGATGCTGGAAAAGTACAGGATCTCCCCCGAGGGCGGGATCGAAAAAACCAATTTTCAAAACCCTTTCAGCAATTACCATCAGCAGGGTAATGCCTACTATGGGAGTAGCGAGCACCTGGATCCATCCTGTTGCATACAGAGACCATGGGAAGAGCGGCATCCTGAACCATCCCATACCCGGAGCCCTCATCCTGTGCATTGTGACAATAAAGTTAAGCCCGGTAAGAATTGAGGAAAATCCCAGGATAAAAGCAGCAACAAGTGCATAAATAACGTTGGTGGATGATTCGGCACTGTAGGGAACATAAAATGTCCAGCCAGTATCGGGAGAACCTTCTCCTATGAACTGAGAAAGAACGCCGAAGATGGCCCCAATTATAAACAGATACCAGGAAAACAGGTTCAGTTTCGGAAATGCAACATCTTTTGCACCAATCATTATTGGCAGGAAAAAGTTTCCGAAAATTGCAGGCAGCGCAGGAATAACAATAATGAATATCATTATGATGCCATGTATCGTAAACATCCCGTTATAGGTCTGGGCATCCATTATTGTCTCTCCCGGTTTGAAAAGCTCAATCCTCATCAGCAGGCCAAGAATAACTCCTACGAAGAAGAAAACCATAATGCTGTACAGATAAAGGAGTGCTATTTTTTTATGGTCGGTGGTTAGCAGCCATGAGAGAATACCCTTGTATTTTCCTTTGTGATCCAGGAAACTAACATGTGATCCGTTTTCAGAAGCATTCATAGATCGGATTATTTCAGTTTTTTTTCTTTTTAACAATAAGTACTATAAAGATAATCAGCGCGATAACAATAATAAAAGATCCAAGGATTCTTGTTATCTGAATAGTATATGTTTTACTGGCAGGATTGTAGGCGAAGCAGTACTCAAGGATCCTGTTTATAGTTGGCCGTGCAATGCCCTTTTGTGCTTCTATTATTGCCATTTTAAGATCAAAGGGAAGGAAAGACAGACCATAGAGATATCGTGTTATTTTTCCCTGAGGGCTCAGGATTATGATAGCTGAAGCATGTGCAAAATCAAGTCCCTGGGCTTTGTATTTATAACCGACTGCATCTGTTATTGTTGTGATATTTTCCTGAATACCTGTCAGGTACATCCAGTGTTTCTGATTTTCCTTGCTGATTTTCTGTACGAAGTTTACCTTCTTTTCCCGGGCTTTTTCGGGAGTGTCTTTTGTATTAAAACTTATTGTAATTATCTGATAATCTGTTCCAAGTTGCAGATCAGTTTTGCTTATGACATCTGCAACACCATCCATTAAGGGACTGCAGAGATTTGGACAATCAAAATATACAAACAACAGAATTGTAGGTTTATTTATCAGCTGCCTTAAAGTAACAGTATCATTCAGCTCATTCAGAAACCAGGTATCGAGCGGTATTGTATCTCCAAGCGCTTCTATTATCCCTACCTCAATAACCTTTCCCTGTGTATCAGTTTTTACCATTTCCTGGGCGCAAAGCCTGAATGACACAAGAGAAATAATTATAATAAATCCTAATTTTTTCATTCTGCAATATTTTTCATTTCTGGTTTTCTTCCGAATAAATCCCTGCAATCATTAATGAACCTCCCATAAGCGATATGTCCTTCAGAAGGGCTATCAATGTAACAGTCTGTTCGTGGCCGTTTATAAGGTGAGGTATATGAATTGTCAGAATAAACAGGCCAAGCAGTATGGCAAGGATGATAGTTGAAATTTTGATAAACTTTTTAACTATTATACTGATACTTACTGCAATAAGCATCAATCCGGTAAGGATTATGGTATATGCTCCAAGCGGGATAAAAGATGTAATCAGTCCGAGGTAATAATCAAGCATGATAAAATGATTAATCCCGAAGATCGCAAATGGAAGCGCAAACAAAATCCTTCCGACAGATGTGATATTTTTCATAATTGGCCGGTTTAAATATAAATCCTAGTTATTCTGTATTCCTGATTCTGCTGATTTAATATATTTTCCTGTTATATAAATGTCCCTTATTTTCAGCAGGACAATGATTATGAAACTCCATGCAACAAGAACTCCAAGGATATAGGAGAGCATTATCCACAAGGGGGCTTTCGCTGCCCTGTTCCACATTGCCCTTTCCTTAACCAGGCTTACAGGGTAGGTCCTGATTCCTGCAGCCAGAACAGTATCTTTCGAAGCTGTGCCGAAAGTATCCTCATCAACAAATCTGGCGCTGACAGTAACGTTACCAAGAGAATCTCCGTTAAGCTTCAATGGTATTTTAAATACAGCCTTTCCTGTTTTGTCAGTTATCTTTTCTTCATCAACAGCCTGATGCCCGAAGGTTCTGTGAATGAAAATCCTCACTCCTGCATCGGTAATGGGGACACTGCCCGTTTCCTTATCGGCCCATGCTGTTAAAATAAAAGTACTGTCAGGCTCATTCATAGCCAGAGTCATGTTTATTGTAGCACCCGGATAGGCTGATGAAGATATGACAGCCCTGAACTGTTGTTTGTAGGATTTATTAAAGCTTCTTATATATGAAATTACCTGCCAGAGCTCATCACTTGTAAGCACACTTCTGAAAGACGGCATCTGGCCTCTTCCGGATTGTACTTTATAAAAAATCTCGCCATCGCTGTTATGCTGGATTTTATCTGTAGCAGGGTCCCCGGGAGGAGGGACAAGATTCAGATAATTTGATTTGCCGGGAGTTCCATGACACGACATGCAGTTGAGGTTGTATATCTTTTGTCCTGCACTTCTTGTGTTATCATCGAAAGGGAAAGTGCTTAAGCGACCTTTCCTGTCATCGGGAACAACCCATTCCTGTGCCTCCATAATTGCAGATGAAAGCTGCAGGATTATAAGTATTGTAAGGATCCTCCTCATAAAATTTAATTATTGTTTGTTCTCATCTTCTTTGGCAGAGGCTTCTTCCTCAGCAATTTCCCATACAGGCAATACAGGAAACAGTTTTGATAAAACAGTGATTATCATAAGCACCAGTATTATTGATCCAAAAGTTACGGCAGTCTCAATTACTGTAGGTTTGTAAATCATCCATTGCACCGGGACATTTTGAATTGGAAGATAGGGATGTTCCTGTGGCGGGACAACAATTATATAGCGCTTGAACCAAGAGGCTACAAGAACAACAGCTGATATCAGAAGAAGCGGCAATGGACGTCGCATTCTTTTAATCAGAAGCAGAATTACAGGAATAACTAGTCCCAGCAACTGCACACTCCAGAAAAGCAAGGCATGGTGCCCAGTCATCAATTCACGCAGATGTATTGCATCATGAGTTTTCAGTTTGTAGGCAGGAACAAGAAATTCATTGATATTGAAATAGATATAAATAATTGATACGAGGGCAAGCACTCTTCCTATTTTTTCAAAATGATCGTTGGTAAGGTATTTGCTTAATTTGTAGTTTTCGCGATAGAAATACATAGCAATAATTACCGCAGCTGTTCCCGAAACAAAGGCTCCGGAAATAAAATATGGCCCGAATATGGTACTGTCCCAGCCTGCACGCGGTGTAAGGGCAAAAAGCCATGAAGTAACAGTGTGAATTGCAAAGGCAAGGGGGACAATCAGTATAAGTAAGATTCTCATTGCCTGATGCATTATTTTAACCTGCCTGTCGTGATTGACCCAGTTAACAGACAATAACTCGTAGGCTTTAATCAGAAAGCCGGGTCTTCCATTGAGGCGTGTTTTTGCAATTGCCAGATCAGGAATCAGAGGGATAAACCAAAGCATAAGGCTTACAACAAAGTAAGTTGTCACTACTGTAACATCCCACAGAATCGGTGACTGAAAACGTCCAAACATGAAGACATAAGGAAGACGGTCGGGGCGACCCATGTCTGAAACTATTACAAGGCCTGCAATCGCTGCAAAGGCAACGGCAATAATCTCAGCAATCCTGGCTATCGGCCTGATCCATTTTACTCCTGCCAGACCAAGTACTGAGCTGATTAGCATTCCGACAAGGCTTGTTGCAACAAAAAAGACAAAAGTGGCAATATACATTCCCCAGCTTGTTGCGTCCCTGAGGCCGGTAACACCAAGACCTTTTTTCAACTGTATTGTATAGGCAAATACACAGGCGGCCAGGGCCAGTATAAGTATACCCATCCAGATTATAAATCCTTTATTGATCCTTACATTTCTCAGGATGTCGGAAGAAACTGATTCCAGTTTTTCCCGGTAAATGTCTGTATTATAAATTGATCGGGCCATCTGTTACAGTTTTAGGTAGTTTCTTCCCTGTATTCTTTCTTTTCTCCTTCGCGGAATTCGAAAATCCTGTTTTTTGGTGGTAAGTAATAAACTCTGGGCTTTGTCCCGAGTTCTTCCATAAGGCGGTAAGCACCATTATCTTCAAGCAGTTCACTGAGGCTTACAGTCTCTTTAGTAGTTCCGTTAGTCACGGCATTTTCATTCTCATCACCAAAATAGAATACACCATTAGGACAGGCAGAAACACAGTAAGGAAGCGAATTTTCCCTTACCCTGTCAGCGCTGAAAAGGCACTTTGAAATAGTACCTTTTTTTTGCGGGACGTTTAGTTCAATATTGTAGGCCTTTTCCTTATCGGCTTCTGCATTCATTGGTTCCTGCCAGTGAAACATTCGTGCAGAGTAAGGACAGGCTGCCATACAGAACCTGCAACCGATACATCTTTCATTATCTATCAGTACAATACCGTCCTGTCTTTTAAATGTTGCATCAACAGGGCAGACAGACACGCAGGGTGGATTATCGCAGTGCTGGCACGGTTTGGGCATGTAGAATTTCGGAGTATTTACCGATTCCTGCATTTCAAGGGTGTTTATATGATATTCGTATGGCCTCAGGTGATGAGCAGCCTGGCATGCATTTACGCATTTCCTTGCATTGCGGCATCTTGAGAGGTCGATAACCATAACCCATTTTTTGCCCTTTATTCCTTCTCTCCCTTGTGTCTGAAGGACTTTAAGTTCCCTTTTTATATCCTTTACCTCCTCAGCAGGTACTTCCACAAGCCGGTTGTCGTCAGTCAGTACCCTGACTGTTCCCCTGGAGTGCTTTTTCTTTTCAAACTTGTAGCCGGAGTAAACAGCCGCAGCTCCGGCAACGGACGCTGCACCGACAAGGCCAACCTTTTTCAGAAAGTCCCGCCTGGAGGATTCCAGGGCATCATCTATTTTCTGATCTTCAGGATCCTTCAGCTTATTTTCGTCATTCATATATCTTGTTTTGAAAGAAAGGTCTTTAGCAGACCAAACAGGGATTATTTATTTGCAGGAATGAAGCCCTGTACAACATAACCTGATCCGGTTATTGCCTGCCTTATACCTGCAGTGTCAGCAACAGGAGTAGCATATTCCACTATTGCTGTTCCATCAGTGAATGTTGCTTTTACAGATTTTATTCCTTCAATTTTGCCCACGCTTCTCTGTATAGTTTGTTCACAACCGGTGCAGGTCATACCGCCTATTTTTACTTCTATGAATGAGGAAGTACCTGTTTCTGAAGTTTTTTCTTTTTTGTTCCCTCCGCATGAAATGGTAAGCAGAGTCAGGGCAAAAAGAATCATGAATGAGATGAGATTTGTCTTTTTCATAATCATAATATTTTTGGCCAGTGTTATTTTACTAACAATGATAAATGTATGAAATTATTACTAACTGCTGAAATTTATGTCAAATAGCATAGAAAAAAGAAAAGTTATGTTATCAATGAACAATTATTCTGTAAATTTTGTTTAAGAATAAAAAAAACAAGATGAAACAAAAGAGCATTTTAAAGTCAATTTTTCTGGTAAGCATAGCATTTACAACATTTGCAGTAGCTTTTGCCAGTGAGCCTCAGAAAAACCCTACCAGTCCTGAAGGAATTGTGCCGGCTGAATTTCCCGCACTGCCTTATGGATATGATGCACTTGAACCCTATATTGATGCTCGTACAATGGAAATCCATTACGATAAGCATCACAGGGCATATTACACAAATTTTGTAAATGCAATAAAGGGAACAGCCATCGAAAAGAGTACTGTTTCAGATATTTTTTCCGGCATTTCAAAGCAAAGCGATGCTGTAAGAAACAACGGTGGAGGATATTATAACCACCTGATATTCTGGCAGAACCTTGGCAAGCCCGGGACAAGTCCATCAAAGGAGCTTTCAGATGCAATAAATTCGACATTTGGTTCATTTGAAAAATTCAGGGAAACTTTCAGCAATGCTGCAAAGACAAGGTTTGGAAGCGGCTGGGCATGGCTATATGTAACATCAGAAAAGAAACTAGCTGTAGGAAGCACACCCAACCAGGATAATCCTTTAATGGATATTTCTCCTGTAAAGGGCACTCCGGTTCTGGCGCTAGACGTCTGGGAACATGCTTATTATCTGAAATATCAGAATAAGCGTGCTGATTATGTTGAGGCTTTCTGGAATGTTGTTAACTGGGACGAAGTCAGCAGACGCTATAAGGAAGCAGTTAAATAATTATTGACAGATATAAAAGAAAGAGGGTGCAATTTACAGCACCCTTTTTTCTATGTGTACAGGAATCTTTTTATTTTGAGTGTAGCAGTTTTCTGGAAAGGAACAGGTTGCAGAACAACCTTGTTAATCTGGCTGAACTTATTCACATGTGAATTAACATAATCCTTTAATTCTGCCAGAAGCTCATCCATTTTTTCTTCCAGTTTTTCCGACATGTCATCTCTGAGGTTGTTGTATTTCTTTTCAAGTTCCTCCATATTCAGGTGCACCATTGCTACAAGTTTGCCTTTCTGCTCGACAACAAGTGATTCGACAACGAAGCGGAAGTTGTTTATCACTGATTCTATTTCCTCAGGATAAATATTTTCACCACTTGCGCCAACAATCATATTTTTCAACCGGCCCTTTATGTACAGGTTGTTCCTTTTATCCAGTACTCCCAGGTCACCTGTTTTATACCAGCCATCGGCAGTAAGCACTTCTGCAGTCATTTCCGGTTCTTTATAATAACCCTTCATTACATTTGGCCCTCTTGCCCATATTTCACCTTCTCCGGTTTTCTTATCAGGATTATTAATAATAAGCTCTATATCCTCAATTTTCGGACCTGTGGAGTCGAATACTGAACGGCTTGGAGGAGCTCCTGCAAGAAGAGGAGCTGTTTCCGTGAGGCCATAGCCTATGGCATAAGGAAAGTTTGCTTCAATCAGAAATTTCTCAACAGAGCGGTTGACCTTTGCTCCTCCGATTCCGAAGAATTTAAGATTTCCTCCGAAGGTTACTTTAAGTTTTTTACCTGCAGCCTTGTTGAGCAGTTTTCTGAGAGGAGGTAACTTATACAGTATTCTCAGGATAAGTTTTTCCTGGAATGTAGGTAATATCTTATTGAAATATATTTTTTCCATTATAAGCGGAACTGTCAGCATCATTGTGGGTTTTACCTCCGTAAGAGCCGGCAGCAGCACTGTAGGGGTTGGTGGTTTCCGCAGGTAGTACACGCAGGCCCCTCCCAGTATCGGAAGGATCAGTCCGAGTGTGTTTTCGTAGGTGTGTGATAAGGGGAGTACTGAGAGAAAACGATCGGTTTCATCAATCCATTGTATCCTTCTGCCTTTCATTGCATTGAAGGTAATATTCTTGTGAGTGAGCATTACGCCTTTTGACCTGCCCGTTGTTCCGGAAGTATATATAATTGATGCAATGTCATCTTCTTCAACCTCATAATTTCCCGAAGGTTCAGCTGACGGATCATATTCCGCGACAAAAGAACCTGTGCGGTTTACAGTAAAGTCTTCAATCTGAATTATTATACTAAGGTTTTCTGAACTGTAACCTTCAATCCTGTTAAGATGTGAGTACGAAATAAATATTGCCTTGCATTCGGAATGGTCAAGGACATTTCTTACCTCGGTGATTGAAAAATCAGGGAGTATTGGAACAGCTACAGCACCCATGAAGGTAATAGCAAAATATGTGATACCCCAGTTTGGCATATTTGTGCTGAGTATGGCAACTTTATCTCCTTTTTTTATACCGTTCTTTTCAAGAAGGGCCATTACTGCTTTAATATCCGAGTATGCCTGTTTATAAGTCTTCGGTTCTTCTCCAACAAAGGCAAAGGCGTTTCTGTTACCATGCCGTCTTACAGTCTCGGTAAATTTTGCCGGGAAAGTAAGTTTTGTAATGCTCTCCTCAGTATCTGTCATATTTCAACGCTTCTGTTAAAAATAAGATGCAAAGTTAGATATTAATTATTTGAATTCCTGCTTTATGATGAATATTCTGATTCCGGCAATGATTACTTTACAATTGATTGAACCATTTTTTACAGGAATGGTTACTTTTGTAAATTATTATAAATCTCTCATTTATGGCATCATTTATCCGTGTTACAAAGGAGTTCAGGTTTGAAATGGCTCATGTTCTGTGGAATTATGACGGACCCTGCAGAAATGTACATGGCCATTCATACAGGCTCTTTGTAACACTACTTGGAACCCCTTCTTCTGATTCTGAAAACCCTAAATTCGGAATGGTAATTGATTTTTCCGACCTAAAACAGATTGTAAAAAAGGAAATAGTGAATGTATTTGATCACTCAGTAGTTGTAAGCAATAAGCATGAACCAGAAAAAATCAGTATGTTCAGGATACTTTTCGGGAATACCGTTATAGTTGATTATCAGCCCACATGTGAAAACCTGGTAGCTGATTTTGCCTCAAGGATAAAGCCACTTTTGCCACGCGAGGCAGTGCTTCATAGCCTCAGGCTATATGAAACAGCAACATCGTATGCAGAATGGCATTCAGAAGATAACAAATAATAAAATGACCGGAGAAAATACAAAAAAGCTATTCCTGCTTGACGCTTATGCACTGATATTCAGATCGTACTATGCCTTCATAAAGAATCCCCGAATTTCATCAAAGGGACTGAACACCTCTGCTGTATTCGGTTTCCTGCTAACTCTTGATGAGGTGCTGAGGAAACAAAAGCCGACACATATTGCCGTTGTATTTGATACACCAACCCCTACTTTCAGGCATGTGATGTACAAAGAATACAAGGCAAACAGGGATGCAACGCCGGAGGACATAAAAAAATCAGTTCCTTATATTAAAAAACTTCTCGAAGCCTACAGGATACCTGTTATAGCCTGCCCGGGTTATGAAGCAGATGATGTAATCGGAACTCTTGCCAGAAAAGCCTCCTCTGAAGGTTTTACAACATATATGATGACCCCTGATAAGGATTATGCCCAGCTTGTTTCTGAAAATGTTTTCATGTTCAAGCCCTCCCGCAGCGGCAATGAATCAGTTCAATGGGGTATTAAGGAAGTAAGAACTGAGTTTTCTGTTGAAAGACCTGAACAGGTAATTGATGTTCTTGCCCTGATGGGAGACTCTTCAGATAATGTGCCGGGAGCGCCGGGTGTTGGCCCTAAGACGGCAATGAAGCTTGTTTCAGAATACGGAAGTGTGGAAGAACTTTTCAGAAATACGGGAAAACTTAAGGGAAAACTGAAGGATACAATTGAAAATAACAGGGAACTTATTGAGTTGTCGAAAAAGCTGGTAACAATAGAGCAGTATGTTCCTGTTGATCTCGATGAAAGTTCATTGGCTCTTGAAGTTCCTGATATTGAAAAACTTAAGATCCTGTTTGATGAGCTTGAATTCAGAACAGTTGCTTCCAAAATCCTTGGTGACATAGAAAGGCAGGGCTCAGGAACAACAGTCGCGGCAACTCAGGCAAACCAGGACGCAGTCTTGTTCCATGATGAGGTGCAGCAAGGTTCTCTATTTGGCGGGGAGGAAATGGCTTCAGCCCGTGCAATGAAAACAATTTCCGACACCAGTCATGATTACAGGCTTTTATCATCTGTTGAAGAAACTGAGAAATTTATTCAGGAAGCGTTGCAGCAGAAGGAAATATGTTTTGATACAGAAACAACAAATATTAATCCTCTTGAAGCCGAACTTGTTGCCATGTCTTTTTCCTGGGAGAAAGGGAAAGGTTATATGGTACACTTCCCTGTTTCACGAAAGGAAACAGAAGACCTTCTTAAAATTATCCGACCCTTGCTCGAAAATGAATCTGTCCTGAAAACAGGCCAGAATATTAAGTTTGACATCCAGGTGCTTCAGAATTATGGGATTGAGGTCAAAGGACCGCTCTTTGACACAATGATTGCGCACTACCTGCTTCAGCCCGATATGAGGCATAATATGAATATACTTTCAGAAACCTACCTTTCATATTCCCCTGTACACATAGAATCGCTTATTGGTGAAAAAGGGCAGGGACAGAAAAATATGCGGATGGTGCCTGCTGACAAGCTTCTTGAATATGCTGTTGAGGATGCTGATGTTACTTGGCAGCTTAAGGAAGTTTTCATGCCCGTAATTGCCGAAAAAGGTCTTTCAGAACTTTCATCGGATATAGAAATGCCGTTGATACGGGTTCTGGCTGACATGGAGAGAGCCGGCGTTAAACTTAACCATGAGGATCTTAAAAACACAGCAGCTGATCTCCGTAATGACATTCTGAAGCTCGAAAGTGAAATCTATACTCTTGCTGGTGTTGAATTCAACATTTCGTCGCCGAAGCAGCTTGGTGATATTCTTTTCCTGAAACTTAAGCTTGACGATAATGCAAGGATGACCAAAACAAAGCAGTTCACCACAAACGAAGAAATACTGCAGCGTCTTGTTGACAAGCATCCTATTGTAGAGAAAGTACTTGAATACAGGGGGCTTAAGAAGCTTCTTTCAACCTATGTTGAAGCGCTTCCCGCCCTTGTAAGCAAAACAACAGGACGAATACATACGTCGTTTAACCAGGCTGTTGCAGCTACAGGCAGGCTTAGTTCAAATAATCCAAATCTCCAGAATATTCCGGTAAGGGATGAACGGGGAAGGGAAATACGGAAGGCATTTGTACCGGAGGAGGGGCATATCTTCCTTTCTGCAGATTATTCGCAGATAGAACTGAGACTAATGGCTCATCTGAGCCGGGATAACAGCATGATTGCCGATTTTCTGTCAGGTAATGACATCCACGCGGCAACTGCATCAAAGATCTTCAATGTTGACATAAAGGATGTAACAAGGGAGATGAGGTCAAGGGCAAAGACCGCAAATTTCGGGATTATTTACGGTATATCATCTTATGGATTATCGGAAAGGCTTACAATAGCAAGAAAAGAAGCTAAGGAACTGATTGATGGCTACTTTGCATCATATCCCGGTGTAAAGGTGTACATGGATGAAAGCATAGGGAAGGCTCGTGAAAAAGGATTTGTTGAAACAATGTTCGGAAGGAAAAGATATCTTCCGGATATACATTCCAGGAATCAGGTTGTGAGAGGCAATGCGGAGAGAAACGCCATTAATGCTCCGATTCAGGGAACAGCAGCCGATATAATAAAAATAGCAATGGTGAATATTCACAAAAGGCTTAAAGAAGAAAGATTCCTCTCGAAAATGATCTTGCAGGTTCATGACGAACTGATTTTTGAAACTGCTCTTGATGAACTGGAGAGCCTAAAAGAACTTGTTATTCAAGAAATGTCTAATGCCGTAAAGCTGAGTGTGCCGCTTAAGGTTGACTGGGGAACAGGAAAAAACTGGCTTGAAGCACATTAGGAGGCGAAGGGCATAAGGCGAAAGGATGAAGAAATTATTCTGAAACAATGGATGTAAAAGTGATGTTTTTCGGGGTCCTGGCAGAGGTTACAGGAACTACTTTCCTTAATTATACAGGTGTAAAAACACTGTCTGATCTGCGACAAAGGATAACAGACAGGCATCCTGAAATTGCTCATTATAATTACCGGATTGCCGTAAACAGCCTGTTTACCGATGACGATTGTGCTTTGTCGGATGGTGATGAGGTGGCTTTGCTTCCGCCTTTTGCAGGAGGATGATAAATGAATAACTCATTTGTTTAAGATGAATAAGTTTCTGTCAGAAGGACCGCTTACAACTGAACAGCTTTCGCGTTTAATGAGTCTGATGAAGGACCGCTCAGATACGGGAGGACATTCACTCTTCATCGGCCAGGTAAGGGCTGATATTGTAAATGAAAAATCTGTGACGGCTATTGAATACTCAGCCTATGAAAGCATGGTAAATGATGAGGCTGAAAGTATTATAGCACAGATCAGGGCAGAGTTTTCTGATGTAAAGACTGTTGAAATACTGCATTCAACGGGAATTGTGAAAGCAGGTGAAGTCTCACTGGCAGTTATGGTTTCAGCAGGACACCGGCATCAGGCAATTCAGGCGTGTTCCAAAACGGTGGAGTTGATAAAGGAAAGACTTCCAGTCTGGAAAAAGGAACTGCTTGAAGATAATTCCCATATATGGAGAGATAACCGGGGATAAGGCTAATTTAGTTCTGCTTTTCTTCCTGATTTTGCTGAAGTCTGTTTTTCTGATAATAAAATGGAGCCTTGGGTTCCCTTAAGTATCGAATCATACATTTTTGAATTACCGAGTATCTCTGCCGCCTTTTTAACAAGTTCGTCCTTCTTTATTCCGGCAGCCAGAGCACCTTCTTCATAGAAATACCTTCTTAAGATTTCATCTTCGATAAGATCAACTATTTCGGGCCGGAAGTTGTCAAGATCCTTATCTATGCTATGTGACAGGTCTTTTTCAAGTGAAGCGAAGAGCTCTTTGTTCTGCTCATAGTACTTCTCTTTTTTTGCAGTTTCGATAAGTTCAATCAATGATTCTTCTGTATTTGTCTTGTAAGAAAAGTTCCTGCTTTTCAGGAAGTCTTTGAAATCGTTATATTCCTTATCGGTAATTGCGACATTTTCAGGAGTTTTAACTTCCGGGTGAGCCCAATAATACCTTGTGGCATAATCAAATATCAGGTTCCTGAGGTAGAGTTCGGTTGTAACCTGGGATAATATTTCAGAGGCAATGTCAAAGTCCGGGGCAATGCCTCCACCATCCTTTACAACCCTTCCGTTACGGGTCTTGAATTCCTTTATAAGCGAGTCGGGAATGACGCCAACGCTTCCATCCTCATTAGGATGTGAAAAATCGCGCGCCTGTATGCACCGGCCACTTGGTATGTAATATTTTGCTGCAGTAATTTTAAGCTGGGTGTTATAAGATAACGGACGTGTGATCTGGACAAGACCTTTGCCGTAAGAACGCTGGCCAAGAATTACTCCGCGATCCAGGTCCTGAATAGCTCCAGCAACAATCTCTGAGGCAGAAGCTGATCCCCGGTTAATAAGTACCACAAGTGGAATTTTCTCATCAATTGCCGCTTTTCCGGTTTTGAAGCTTTCATCGAATGTTTTGACCTTGCCCCTGGTTGAGACTACCTCATTTCCGGGTCCGACAAAAAGATTTACAATTTCAACTGCCTCATTCATCAGGCCGCCAGGATTGCCTCTAAGATCGAGGATGATCTGGCTGGCATTGCTGCTCTTCAATGAAACGAGTGCATTTTTAACGTCATCAATGCAACCCTGGGTAAAGTTTGTAAACCTTATGTAGCCGGTTTTTGAATCTATCATTCCATAATATGGGACAGGAGGTATTGCAATCTTTTCACGTTTCAGTTTAAGTTCTTTTTCTGCTCCGTTTCTGTCAATTGTTATTGTAATCTCGGTACCGGGAATCCCTTTAAGTTTTTCACTAACCTTATCAGTGGAATAGCCTTTCAGTGATACGCCGTCAACTTTCTTGAGAAGGTCCCCTGGCTTTATACCGGCAAGATCAGCAGGAAAGCCCTTATAAACCTCACTTACAATTACATAATCACCATTATTCCTGACAAGAGAACCGATTCCTCCATATTTTCCTGATGTCATGAAAGAAAGTTCCTCAACATCTGATTCAGGATAATAAACAGTATATGGATCCAGCGTTTTAAGCATATTATCAATTCCGCTTTTTATTACCTTGTCGGGATCGATGTCGTCAACATAGAAAGTATTTACTTCCCTGAGCAGGGAGAAGAAAATATCCATATTCTTTGCAAGCCTGAAATCCCGTGTTTCCTGGAAAGCAAAAAAACCTGTTGTCAGTCCTGTAACAACAAGCAGGGAAAGTATTATCAGTAGTGCTTTGCGTTTATTTTTCATGGCAGAAAATTCATTGTTGAGAAGGTGAAATTAGCAAGAATAATTCTCAAGGCTGTTGATTTCGAAACAATTATAACAACTTTAACATTTTTCAACAGTCATATCAGGGAAATGAGCTTGTTTATTGCGTCATTAACAGCTTTTTCAGTTGAGCTGTAGTCGGGAACTGTTTTGGCGTTTACAACAATGAACAGGGAAATGTTTTTATTCTTTTCATTTAGATGTTCATAGAGCTTTGATTTATTTTTTCTCCAGGCTTCACGCATTCTTCTTTTAATAAGATTCCTTGTAACCGCAAGCCTGAATGTTTTTTTTGGAACACTGAAACCTGCTCTGGCAGGAAAAGTCTGAGGAGAGGCAGTATAATCCCAGACCACCCTGAAAAGGCTGGTGTGAAACACTTTGCCTTCTTCAAAAAGCTGATTGATTGTTTTAACACTGCAAAGTCTCTCCTCCTTGCAGAATGTTTTTCTGGCCTCACTCATCTGAGTGGTATTCCTATCGGATATTTTTATGATGCTCTTTCAGATAATCGTCAAGGGCCATTGTCATTGAAGGAGCCTTTGGATTGGGTGCATTAATGTCGAGCCTGAGTCCTTCATTCTGAACAGCACAGGCAGTTGTCGGTCCAAAAGCAGCTATCTTGATTTCTCCCTGAATAAAGCCGGGGAAGTTTTCCTTAAGCGACTTAATGCCTGAAGGACTGTAAAATACAAGAATATCGTAATCAAATTCCTTCACACTGGAGAAATCGGTACTTATAGTCCTGTACATTGTACCAATTGTATACTTTATGCTGCTTTTGTCAAGGAGGTCGGGAATTTCTGCATTATGAGGTTC
>CAZEYY010000017.1:0-4257 GCA_964516485.1 uncultured Rikenellaceae bacterium | reverse complement strand
TCCTTCAACCTCATTAAAAGGTTTGAAGTCGATTTTAAGATTGTATTTACGGGCCAGTTCGAAATATGGTGATTTCGGATTCAATGGTTCTGGCTGCGATACTAATATCTTCTTAATTTTCAAAGCCTTAAAATTTTATTGTTCCTTTACAGTAACACTTGCCATCTTAATATCCTAAGCCTGAAAAAAATCTGATAACTATTAAAACAGGCAGAATTTCCAGTGCGCAAAGGTACAAAATCAAATAGAAAATTGAAATATTACGTTTTATAAATATTAAGAATAAGCGGAAAATCCTTATCAGGTAGTGAACTGAGAAAACTATCGCACCGGCAGATATAAGGACATTTTCAGGCAATATGCCGGTATAGGATATCATAATTGAAATAAAGAAAATAATTAAGGCGGAAAAGCGGTATGACTGGTAAATTGTATGCAGGTAGTCAGTAAAGACAGCTTCCTGACCACTGAAAATACCTGTTATATAACATGTTATATGTCGGATTGTTATGGCAAAAACAATACCTGCAAAGAGAATGAGCCATATAATTAATTCAGGGATTTCTTCAGGAAGAAGCTGCAGGTATTGGGCTGTGAAAAAGCTGAAAAGGGCAAGAACAAGGAAGGCGGCAAGATTCAGTATAGTTGCCTTCCACTGGAATATTCCAAGGACCTCCCTGTTTCCTTCATCACCTGTTCCCCTGAAGAGGTAAAATCGTGCAAAACCCGGAATAAAACTCTTTGTTGCAGAACGGGCTGCAGAGAATAGCGCTATTGACAGGATCAGTACAATAATATTCCAGTCATAGTGATATTTTGTTTCCGGTAATTTATCTCCCTGACGCAGGTGTTTCTCAAGGGACTCTCTTCTTCTGAAACTTAGCTTCTGGTTTTTATCTATAAACTGAAAAGGAAATATCGTCTCAGG
This sequence comes from uncultured Rikenellaceae bacterium, assembly GCA_964516485.1. Classification (GTDB taxonomy): domain Bacteria; phylum Bacteroidota; class Bacteroidia; order Bacteroidales; family VadinHA17; genus LD21. The sequence continues at coordinate 3,329 of CAZEYY010000017.1, read as the reverse complement.
AATGGAACCATAAGTTTCAATTATGTCCCAGGGACGCCAGTAGGTAACATCTGAAACCGGATTCCTCTCACAAACCGAGACGGTATCAGTATTGAGTTCCTGAATAGACTTAATCTGTTTTCGTGCTGCCGGCTTAACTGAATCTGAAACAGTAATTTTAACTGAATCTGAGGTAGTTGCACCAGCTATAACCGAATCGGATATTATTATCCTTTTTGCAGAGCTGTCCTGCTTTATCTCCGGTAAACAATTTATCGGCATCCTCAGAAATAAATTTCACAAAAATAGTGATAATTACCGGAGTTGATCTTCCCGTGAAATTTATGTCCTTATCAGAAATGTTCTATTGTACAGCCCGAGATTTCCGAAAGCAGGTTATTTGCAAGCCTGCTTGTTCCTATCCTGAACAAAGTACTGTTCAGCCATTCATCGCCAAGAGTTGTTTTTACAATGTTGTAGTATGTAATTGCATCGACCGGATATACAATTCCCCCTGCTGCCTTGAAACCTACCTTTATACCTGTTTCAGCATGGAAATCAGAAATAGCCCTGCACATTACGAAGGCAGCTTCAGGTGTGGCAGAAACAGGCGTTTTGCCCGTAGAAGTCTTTATAAAATCAGCTCCGGCATCCATAGCAATCATTGAAGCCTTGAATATATTCTCATAACTTGCAAGTACTCCGGATTCAATAATAACTTTCAGTATGTGATTCCCGATAGCCTGTTTTATTTCACGAATCTCATCAGCCACGGCTGCAAAGTCATTGCCAAGGAAAGATCCAACATTTATGACTATGTCGACTTCATCCGCACCTGCTTCAATTGCAAGCTTACATTCAGAAACTTTTATGCTTCGGAAAGTCTGGGATGAGGGAAAACCTCCTGCCGCAGCGGCAATTTTCACAGTACGAGCCGTAAGTTTTTCATTTACAACTGCTACAAAATTAGGATAAACGCAGATTGCAGCAACGTTAGGGATGTTTGAATACCGGCCTGAAAAACTGTTGACTTTGCCGGTAAAATGAAGTATCTGGCTCCTGTTGTCAGTGACATTAAGGCTTGTAAGGTCTATTAAGCTGAGTATATTCATAAGCAGGTGCTTGTCAGGAGCAGCTGCTGTTTCCAGAGATGCTTTCTTGAGACCTTTCTTAATTTCACTTTCGGAGGGAGATGCTTTAATAAGTTTTTGATATAGCTTTGTCATAAAATGCTGATTAATAATTATCAAATATCTGAAATATGATTGTAAAGAACGGGTTCAATATAATGTTTTTTGTTTTCATAACGTTTTCTGCAGGCATAATTAGTTGTAAAAGCGGAGAAGGAAACAAACAAAATGGCTCTCTGATCGAGGCAGACAGGGCTTTTTCGGCTCTGTCGGAAAAAGAAGGGATGATAAAAGCATTTCTTGAGTATATTGCTGATGACGGTGTTGTTTTAAGAGATAATTCATACCCTTCAGCAGGGAAATCCGAACTTGTAAAGTACTATGAAGGAAAAAGTGATACATCCTTTACCCTTACCTGGGAGCCGCTTTTTGAAAAGCTTGCTGAAGGAGGTGATCTGGGATATACCTACGGGATTTACACCCACACTGTAAATGCTACAGGAGCAATATCAAAAGGCACCTATACAACTGTCTGGCAGAAGCAATCTGATGGTCGGTGGAAGTGGGTTCTCGATACCGGGAACCAGGGGCTTCCGGAACCGAAGTAGTCTTACTCCTTTTTGAGTTTAGTATTCCTTGCAAGGGAAGCAAAAACTCCGAAAAATGACAGAACTGAAAAAATAATGAAGCCGGTTCTCATTGTAAGGATCAGCTGCGGGTAATTCTCAGGAATAATCTGGTTCTTTCCTATGTAGAGAGATATCAGCATCATCGCAATTCCCATGCTCATCATCTGACCAACCATTCTCATTGTACCTACAGCGGCTGAGGCCACACCCAGGTGACGTTTCTCGACAGAGCTCATTATTGCATTCGAATTAGGGGAGGAGAAAAGAGCAAAGCCGGTACCCATCAAAAGAAGGAGAAGGACCAGGTAATAGGAAGGAGTGTCAGCTTGCATGAAGCACAGCATTATCAGTCCGGCTGATGTCATACCCATTCCAATTGAAGCAATCACTCCCGGATTTCTTTTGTCTGACAATCTTCCGGCCAGGGGAGAAAGTATAGTCATTGCGAGCGGCTGGGAGATCATTATTAACCCTGCAGTTCTTGCATCAAAACCCTTGAGGTACTGAAGGTAAAGGCTTATGAAAAATCCACTGGCATTTGTTGCCGAATAATGAATCAGCGCGGCAATACCCGAGAATGCAAACACCCTGTTGCTGAAAACAAGCCTGAAATCAAATACAGGATTGTTTATTTTCATTTCAAGAAGGTAGAAGACAACAGCCAGAAACAATCCTGCCGACAGGAAGATCCATCCCTGTACTGATGGAAGTTTTGAGAAACCGAACATCGAGGCAAACAATGCTATACCATAGACCACAGATCCCTTCCAGTCGAACTTTTCCTGTGAGGCATCTGCCCATTCGGTTTTTATTTTTTTAACAAGGATAAATGACACAAGTCCGACAGGAACCAGAAAGGCAAAAATACTTTTCCATCCAAGATACTGGGTCAGAACTCCTCCTATTATTGGTCCCAATGACAAGCCCAGGTATGTTGAAGTGATGTTGATTCCCATTGCCCTGCCTCTTTCTCCGGGCTTGAAGACAGATGTTATAATTGCAAGACTGGTACCGAAAATCATGGCGCTGGAGACTCCCTGAATTGACCTGAGAAAGATGAGTATTCTGATATTCCAGGCAAACAGGATAGCGAATGTTGAAATCGTAAAAAGAAGGATCCCGTACGAAAAAACACGTTTCCTGCCAACAATATCAGCAAGCCTGCCCAGCGGAAGCAGGAAAATTGCAGATGACAGGATGAAACTGCTGATTACCCAGCCGAGCTCAAGGGCATTCGCATTAAAATCCCTTCCTATTGCGGGGAGAGCCAGGTTCACGGCCGATCCCATAAAGGGAGTAAGAAATGCTGCGACTGTTGCTACAAGCAGAACAGATCGTTTCAATGAACTATCAGAGCTCTCAGGATTCATTTTTATTCTTTGTTCTTTGTGTCAATAATGATTGTAACCGGACCTTCATTAATAAGTTCAATATCCATCATTGCTCCGAATTCTCCGGTCTTAATTTCCTTACCCATTAATTTTGACAGCTTTTTAACGAAATTGTTATAGATGGGAATTGCTTTTTCAGGCCTTGCCGCCATTATGTACGAGGGCCTGTTCCCCTTACGTGTTTTAGCGTGCAGAGTGAA
>CAZEYY010000016.1:38606-43714 GCA_964516485.1 uncultured Rikenellaceae bacterium | reverse complement strand
TGTCAGCTGCCTTGCACCCTGTTCGGCGCCACCCAGAGGGTATTCGTAATGTACGGATACAGGAACTCTTATTTTAAGTTCCTTCAGCATTGAGAAGTACTTTTTAAAGTCGACACGTCCTGTTCCAAGAGGAACTGATTCTGATCGTGTACGGTCATTTTCCTTTATCCACTGAAAATCCTTAATATCAATAGAGCGTATCCAGGGGCTGATAAGGCGCAATCCAACAGGCCAGGTGTTTGCACCCTCAACCGAGGCATGATAGATATCGTACTGGGCATTCATCCACTTTGAGTTTACTGCCTTAAGAACCATTGCAGTATCCCAGATGGCGCCACCGAAATAAATGCCTTCACGGGCTACACCCGAGTGGTTCTGATACTCACCTGAAACCGAATATTTCTCGTTTATTTTTGCAAGCTTCGAAAGCCTTGCCTGCATATCTGCTATGCTTTGTTCCACTGTTTTATTATTCTCATAATGTCCCCAGTCCATCCTGTAATGTTTAATACCCAGTGAGGAGCATGTTCTGAGTATCTTGTCAGTCAGGGGATTATCAGCATCTTTCACCGAGGTTGTAATCATATAGATCTTTTTGCCCCTTTTAGCCAGTGCTTCTGCAGCTTTTGGAAGGTCTCTCACTACATTTTCAGGTTCGACATGACCGCCGGGTCTGACAGTCAGGTCAGCGCCATCAAAGCCCACCTCTTCAAGAGCTTCCGCCATCTGACTGAAATCGAGCCACTGAAGGTGCTTTGAGAATACACATATTTTAAATGCATCAGGATCAGATTGCATTACAGGTTCCGGAATTATTTTCCCTGCTGGAGCAGCATTGAGAAGCTCGGTATTCAGTCCGGCTGCAACACCTGCAGCAGTAAGAACCGACCGTGTTACGAATGTTCTGCGTGTGCTTTTCATAATTTCAGATTTTTGTAGAGTTATAATTCAGGCAGGTCTATCCATTTTCTTTTTGTCCAGCTTTCAATACCCTTTTCGGCAAGCTGCACACCTTTTGCACCTTCACGGAGGTCCCATGGGAAAGGATCATTCTTAACGATGTGCTTAAGGAACAATTCCCACTGCACCTTAAAGGCATTTTCATACAATTCCTGTTCCGGAACCTTTGACCAGCCCTCAAAGAAGTTTATTGGCTGGGGAATATCAGGATTCCAAACCGGTTTTGGTGTATTCCCGTAGTGCTGAATGTAGCATTCCCTCAATCCTGCAACGGCTGAACCCTTTGTGCCATCAACCTGCAAAGTAAGAAGGTCATCGCGGCGCACTCTTACTGTCCATGATGAATTGAAATGTGCAATTATTCCGTTTTCGAGTTCAAAAGTTGCATAGGCTGAATCGTCGGCTGTGCATTTGTACTCCCTGCCGTTCTCATCGACGCGTTTGTCAATATGTGTTGCTCCGAGACAGGATACTGATTTCACCTTTCCGAACACATTATCAAGCACATAACGCCAGTGGCAGAGCATATCAACTATTATACCGCCATCATCTTCCTTGCGGTAGTTCCATGAAGGCCTCTGGGCAGGAATTATGTCACCCTCAAAAACCCAGTAACCGAATTCGCCCCTGACTGAGAGTATTTCTCCGAAGAAGCCTTCCTGGATGAGCCTTTTCAGCTTTATTATACCTGGCAGCCACAGTTTATCCTGGACCACTCCGTTCTTTATACCCGCCTTTTTGCAGAGATTGTATAGTTCCATTGCAACCTCTGTGCTTACTGCAACAGGTTTCTCACAATAAACATGCTTTCCGGCTTTAACAGCCTTTCTTACTCCATCGGCTCTTCTGCCGGTTGTCTGGGCATCAAAATATACCGTATAATCAGGATCACTGAGCACAGAATCAAGATCAGTAGTCATTTTGCCAATTCCACTCATGGCGCACAGTTTTCTGAGCTTGTTCTCATCTCTTCCGACAAGGACAGGGTCGGGCATGATAATTTCTGCATTTCCGATCTTCACGCCTCCCTGTTTTATTATCTCAAGAATTGAGCGCATCAGGTGCTGGTTGGTTCCCATCCTGCCTGTTACGCCGTTCATAATAATTCCTACTGTGTGTTGTTTCATTTTAAATCTGTTATGTATTCTGTTTACTTTTCCTTTAATTGCCTCACCCCAACCCCTCTCCCAGGGGAGAGGGGCCAGGAGAATGGTCTCTTGGTTCTTACTCCCCTTCTCCCCCGGGAGAAGGGGCCGGGGGATGAGGCCTTCCCCACAGGGAGAAAGGTTTAATTCTTACGCATGTTCCTTATATGCCTTAACAATTCTCTCTAAAAACTCATTCTGATCCTGTTTCCACCATAAGCTGGAGAAGATCTCCACTTCAATGAAACCATTGAAGCCTGCCTTTTCCACCCATGATCTTATTTTCCTGAGCGAGATGCATCCTTCTCCCATCAGTCCCCGGTCATTGAGCATATCAACAGTTGGAGACTTCCAGTCGCAGATATGAAAGGCCAGAAGATTTCTGTTCTTTCCGCACCTGTAAATTTCCTCTTCCAGGTCGGGATCCCACCAGAGATGGTATACATCAACAGCAACACCAACATACTCACTATCAATAGCTTCAACAAGGTCATTGGCCTGCTTAATTGTATTTACAGCTGACCTTGTATCAGCAAACATTGGATGGAGCGGTTCAACAGCCAGTTTAACACCTGCTGCTTTTGCATCGGGTATGACTTCGCATATTCCGTCATAGATCTGTTTCCTGGAATCATCGAGTGACTGGCGTGGATCAGCGCCACAGACCAGGACTATCTTGTCAGTCCCCAGTTTAAAGGCTTCCTCAACGGCCCTGCGGTTATCAGCTATTGCAAGATCCCTTTTTGATTTTTCTGTGTCAGCAAAAAAGCCACCCCGGCAAAGAGACACAACATGCAGGCCGCTTTCACGAAGAAGATCTCCGGTTTTTATTATATCCCTGCCTTCAAGAGTGTCCCGCCATACTGTTATTCCTTTCACACCTGCCTTTGAATAGTTTCGTGCAGCCTCCTCAATATCCCATGGCTTTGTTGTTATTGTATGCAGGCACAGCCTTGAAAGGTCCTTCACCGGTTCAGCATTCATCTCACACAATTATAATATGTATAATAATTTCCCCTGCTTATTATCCTGCCAAGGTAAAGACACACTTCACGGAAATGGTAATCTCCCCACATGCACGATTCCCCGTAAGGTATTTTGCTTCCTTCAGGTATATGGTCCCAGCCATTGGGTCTGTGATAAATTGTATGCAGGAGTAGTCCCTGGTGAGAGGGATCGGTACTCAGATACGGTTCCGATAATAGGGTATTTACAACGCACAGACCTGCCTGCCAGTAGGTTCTGCCATCTTCCGGATCACCATTTTCGGAAAGATAATGACCCAGCCTCAGGAGTCCCTGCGCAGCAATAGCAGCAGCTGAACTGTCGACAGGTTCGTGCTGGTTAAAAGGATCTGAAGGTTTGTCGGTATAAGCTCCCATATTTGCAAGGCCGGGGGCTCCGGTGTCCCAGTAAGGTACACCGTCGGTTGGTGTATTTGCAATATAAAAATCGCAGGTGGCTTTTGCAGCACGGAGGAATATTGCCTTAAGTCCTTCTTTTCCGCCAAATGCAGCAAGTTCTTCCTCATGTACTGAACTGATCCACTCAAGCTGTTCTGCAAAACCACATATTGCCCATGCCAGGCCACGCGTCCATGTGCTGAAGCCCGAGTAACCCTGCTGGGTACCGGGGCACCTGAAATTGCCATCCTTAACATTGAAAATGCTTTCGTGTGCTGTCCTGCCCCATACATCATAACTGTCGCGGCCTTCGCCATAAAACACAGAATATTTTGCAGTGGCTTTCATGTGGAGAAGAGCCCTTTCGAGCAGACTTATCCTGGCGTCGCCCTCTCCCTGGAACACATGTCCAAGAGTATGGCTTACAATCAGTGCCCGGCAGGAACGTATTGTGTCAACAAACAGCGAATGAGCACCGTTGAAAGAATGAATAAATCCACCATCCCTTACAACTGTCCAACGCGAGGCTTGTACTGCGCCAGAGATTTTGAGAGCCATTTCGTAAAAATTCTTTTCCCACTCATTGTAAGGTATTTTACCCTCCCTCATCAGCCTCAGCAGGTTTCCATAAGTGCTTACATTGTTGAAGCCATGGTCATGCACTCCAATGTGGCTTACATGAGGAGCCATTTTCTCCAGTGTCTTCTTTCTGCCGTTCTCAAGCATCATTTTCTCTCCTGTGGCATCGAATTGCAGTATCGATGAGCCATACTGAAAGCCCTGTGTCCATTCAGTCCATCCACGTGTTGTATATTTTCCCTTAACTGTAAAGACAGGCGAACCCTTCCCTTCATCATACTCTTTTTCAATAAGATGTATCTTTTCACCTGACAACTGCCAGAATCTTGTCAGTTTTGGTGAAAGGGCCTCATTATTAATGCTGAAGTCAATTTTTATCATTTCAGAATTACACTTTTATTAATTTAAGTAAGATGGATGTAAAGTTAATTTTCAGTTCAGGAGAAGCAAATATTCCGATATATCATAATCCGGCAAGTGTTGTCCTGGCTGTTTTTACCATGTTGGCTGCAGGAACCTTCTCAATACTTTCTGCAGTGAAAGGGGCCAGCATCTTATCTATTTCAGCAAGCTTCGACTTATTTTTTTCGGTAATAAACTGCTCCCTGAGTATCCTTATCTTTTCGAAATCCTGTATTCCTTCAATGAGTTTCTCATAACGTATTGATGAACGCGGACCGGGGTAGATCTGGTAACATTCGCCTCCGGGCCAGGTCTTGTATCGTGTATCATGAAGCACATCGCTTGTCCAGTTGTTATAAGCCCATCTGAGATAACCGCTGTATCCTTGTGCCGCAGCAAACCAGCTGATCCATGTTGCTTCGGCGGGAGGAGAAAATGAATGGCAGTTGGGACGCCTCTCTCCGCATGCTGTATAATATGTACTTGGCAGATCCGCAGCTCTTCTTGCATCGAGGATATCCCTGTCAAATTTCTTACCCCATATAATACAGTAATCATAAATGTCCATTGCTATTTCCCTGTGGTAATTTCCGGCCAGGGCTGTTTTCCATGCGGGATC
>CAZEYY010000016.1:34321-38506 GCA_964516485.1 uncultured Rikenellaceae bacterium | reverse complement strand
CTATTCCGCAGCTCATCACAAAATCGATATATTTATCAAAAACAGAATAGTCATAAGACCAGCTGCCGTCCTTTCTTTTAGTCCATGAAATTAGTGAAGGGTCCCTGTGATAGACGTGGTCAGGGCCCCAGGGCTGATCGATAATGAAAGCTGTTATGCTTTTCTGCCCGGCAGCAGCAAGCATTTCATAATAGGGCTTCATGAGCCTGTAGTGTTCATCGCTCCACAGTTTTACGCCATGTACCTTAGCCACAGGATCGGGATTCTGCCAGAGATCCAGGTCGTATTTCCATTCTGCCGGAGGAGGGAGAATATGATCAGCTACATTAATTGTTACCGGAAGTCTGAACTCCCTGCCTGTTTTCACAAGCACCTCTCCCCTGTAGGTTCCGGCAGGAGTTTCTGCAGGAACTTTCACAGTAAGCCATACAGGCTGTACTGAGTTCTTTTTGACCTCAATGTGATCGACAATGTCTATAGGATCAGCCACCAGTGAAGAATCATACTTCCCGGGATAACGTATGTCACAACCCTCCCCGAACTCATCAGTCAATACGTAACGGACAAAGCCTGTTTCAATATTGCTGCTGACAATGCGGTTGCCACTGTCGTCAATGAGGTCGCCTGCAATGACTCTCAGTTCGGGGATCCTCGATTTTGAATATACAAGGACCTGTGTATGAACCTTTTCTCCCTTCCAGGCATAGGCAGTCCATTCTGAAAATGTTACTGACGGGACCCTTTCTTTGGGATACCTTATATTATCATCTCCAAAGCTGACATTTGTTTCTCCAGGCATATTAGGCCATTCAGCAAGCGGGGCAGATGCAGGATTTTTCAGTTCGCTGTATACCTCACCTCCCGGTTTGCTGTAGCTGCCGTCTTTCGCTGATTGTGCACAGCCGGCAAGCAATATGACAGCTGCAAAAAACAAATATTTCATGACCTTCCTGTTTCTTTCTGATATTATGCCTTAGATTTCGTGTGAAATTACAATGAATCCTTCAGAAAAGGTCCCATGCAAGCCCATTTTTTAAAAAATGTGAAGAAGTATCTATCAATCAGGCCTGCTATCAGCAGAAGTTTCCAAAACACCTGATACAGGTGCACATGCTCCCGCTGCATATCCATGACATCACATACGACAAACGTACCTGCAAGTTAATTATAAGTGAACTGGCTGAATTTTTACAACAGCCCTGAATATTCAGCTCTCAATAACCTTTTTATTCTGCTGATCCCATTTCAGGTACTTCCTGTTACGGAATGATTCTACCCCCATCATACAGGCTACCACACCATACAAACCAAGGTTATGATCGCACTTAAGAGGTTCATTTTTTCTTATTGCAGCCTGTAAATTCCTGTGGTGCAGAGTTACATCTTCAGCGCCACTTTTCTTATGGGTAAAAAGATTAGCACCTTTTACTGCTTCACCTGTACCACTTATTTTAGCCATTTCCGATTGCTCCTGTGGTGTAATTACAAATCCTTCCTTTGTAAATTCGAGTGTTGCCTTGTGCCCTCTTATCACATGCCTGATTGGCATATCATTTGCCAGTGATGAAACAACCATGACAGTTGTTTTTTCAGGATAGTCGAGCATCATATTAAATGTATCAGGAATCTCAGCCACGCTGTTTACAAAATTCCAGGTGCCACCGGTAGCAGCAACATAATCAGGAAAGCTCAGTCCCAGTGATTTTATGATTCTTGTCACCCTGTGAATAAACAAATCAGTTGCGATACCTCCGGAATAATCCCAGTACCTTCTCCACTGGAAGTATCTTCTCGGGTCCCATGGACGGTTTGGTGCAGGACCCAGCCAGGCTTCCCAATCGAGATTCACTCCAGGTCTTGCATCTTCATCGATAGGGTAAGCCCAGAAATCATCAGGATAGTTCCTTGAATAATCAATATGAGCCATAACAACTTTCCCGAGCGCCCCTTCCTGAATCATTTTATGTGCGGTTTCATAGGAATCATCCGACATTCCCTGAACCCCAACCTGTAATTTCAATTTTGTCGCTGACATTTTCTGGCAAATGTCTTTAGCCTGCTCAATAGTATGGGTTATAGGTTTTTCAACGTAAATGTGTTTTCCTGCACTTATTGCATCCAGTGTCATCTGATAATGCCAGTGTTCGGGCGTGGCAATCAGCACATAATCAATGTCCTTATCCTGCAGAATTTCCTGATAATTCCTGAAAGCCCGGGCTTTTGTCAGGTCTTTAGCCTTCTCAAGTCTCGTTGTATATATATCACAAACAGCAGTAATATCGATATTATCTGATTGTTTCATCGCCAGCAGGGCCTCCATGTGGTTACCAGCCATTCCTCCGCACCCAATAACACCAATATTTATCCGTTCATTCGCTCCGGAAATACGCGAATAACTTAAAGCCGACATCCCGGGACTGCCTCCGAATACTGCAATTCCTGCAGCACTCCCTGCCACTCCTTTTACAAATTTCCTTCTTGAAATGCTATTACTTTCCATTGTTCTGTTGATTTATGTCGTTAACAATAATTATTTGAAATCACTGTAGTTCAAAGCTATTTAAAAAAATTCAATCTGATCCCATTTATTCTCCTATCCTTGTTCTCAGGCACTTTAAATTTCAAACTATCCGGCTTTTCTTTGTTAATTAATTAACAATAGGTATTGCCTTGCTGATTTCTCTCATACTGTTGATGAGGCTGACTGTTATTACTCCGGATGGCACCTTACAAACTCTTGATGATTATGAAAGATAACCGCTGCCAATATAGAAATCCCGGTATTCCATTTCCCATTCTGATATTTATAATTCTGCAGAAACAGCAGCACTTTTCAGTCTTATTATGCGCTCAGGTGATTTTAATGACCTTATGATTTTCAGGCTAACTTAATTTCTGGAAATAAGAATATCTGAACTACCATCCTACATTGTAAGTTCGGCCATTGCTTTTGAATCACAATCAGCAAAAAATCCGCTCCAGCCACATTACTTATGGAAATAATTCATATATTTTCAGACGATAATAATTTTGCCTCTGCCACATTTTAAATACATGAGTAAAATGAAAATAAGAAACCTGTTAATTATATCAGCATTTCTGGCAAATATGATCACCTTAACTGCTGAAGATCCGAAAACACTTGATATTGGTGCACAGGCTCCTCCATTCTCACTGAAGGGAATTGATGGCAAGACTTACACACTTAACAGCTTCAACAAGAACAAGATACTTGTTGTTATTTTCACAGCAAATCACTGTCCTACTGCTCAGGCTTATGAGGACAGAATAGATAAGCTATATACAGAATTCAATCCGAAAGGTGTTGGTTTTGTCCTTGTCTCGCCAAACCATCCACAGGCAGTATGTCTTGAGGAAATGGGCTATACCGACCTTGGTGACACCTTTGATGAGATGAAGCAGAGAGCCGCGGATAAAAAATACAAAATGCCTTACCTATATGATGGTGATAAGCAGGAAATGGCAACAGCATACGGCCCCACAACAACACCTCATGTATTTATTTTTGACTCTCAGAGGAAGCTTCGTTTCTGCGGAAGGATTGATGAAATGGAAAATCCCTACGAACAGGCTAAGGAACATGATACAAGAAATGCCCTTGTTGCACTCCTCGAAGGTAAGCCGGTTCCTGTTGAAAAAACAAAGACTTTCGGCTGTTCAATCAAATGGGCGAACAAGGCTGAGTACAGGAAGAAACTTGATGCAGACTGGAAGAATAAGCCGGTTGAAATAATTGAGGCCGACCTTGATGTCATCAAGGAAGTTATTGCTAACAAATCAAATAAGTACAGGCTCATTAATGTATGGGCTACCTGGTGCGGACCATGTGTTATAGAATACCCTGAGCTTGTAAACATGCAAAGGATGTTCGGGGCCCGCGATTTTGAATTCGTTTCAATAAGTACTGATGGTTTAAAGAAGAAGGATAAGGTTCTTGAATTCCTTAAGGAGAAGAATTCAGTTGTGAAGAACTATCTCTATACCTCTGAAAACAAGTATCCTCTTATTGAAGCAGTTGACAAGAACTGGTCAGGTTCACTGCCTTATACAATGATTGTTGCACCGGGTGGTAAGATTGTCTATGCACATAACGGCGTTATTGATGCCCTTGAAGTCAGAAAAGAGGTAATGAAGTGTATCGGAAGGTTTTTTGCCGATGATTGA
>CAZEYY010000016.1:23111-34221 GCA_964516485.1 uncultured Rikenellaceae bacterium | reverse complement strand
TGAAGTCAGAAAAGAGGTAATGAAGTGTATCGGAAGGTTTTTTGCCGATGATTGACTTATTGAAATCCTTTAACCACAAAGGACACAGAGGTTTAACACAGAGAGCACAGAGAATAGTAATCACGTTGATTTCTCAATGTTCTCTGTGCTAACCAAGGAATCAGGCAGTCTGATGAGTATAAGAACCTCCGTGATCTCTGTGGTTAAATAAAAATTATAAAGATGACAGGTAAATTATCCCGCAGGAATTTTGCGAAGCTGACTCTGGCCGGAGGTGCATCGGTTGTTGCACTTAAAGGTATGGCAGCAAGTGCATTTATCCCGCAGTCGCAGTCTTGTGTAAAGCTAGGAGGACCGGTGTTTGGAAACCTGAAAGACCCTGCTGAATGGGTTAAGGCAATAAAGGCCAAAGGTTACAGCGCTTCTTACTGCCCTGTTTCTCCGGGAGCAGATGATAGTACAGTTAACGCCTTTGAAAAAGCTGCAAAGGATGCTAACATCATAATTTCAGAAGTTGGAGCCTGGAGCAATCCGATCAGCAAAAATGAAAAAGAGAGAAATGAAGCCCTTAAAAAATGTAAGGATGCTCTTGCACTTGCCGACCAGATCGGAGCCAATTGCTGTGTGAACATTACCGGTTCAAGAGGTGAAAAATGGGATGGTCCTGATCCTGAAAACCTTACAAAAGACACCTTTGATCTGATTGTTCAGGTTACCAGGGAGATAATTGATGCTGTGAAGCCCAAAAGGACCTTTTATACACTCGAAACAATGCCCTGGGCTTATCCCGACTCGCCCGATTCATATCTTCAGCTGATAAAGGCTATAGACAGGAAACAGCTTGCCGTTCATCTCGATCCCGTCAATATGATCAATTCACCTGAGAGGTATTACAGGAACGGGGAATTCATTAAAGATTGTTTTGCTAAACTTGGACAATACATTAAAAACTGCCATGCCAAGGATATAAGACTTGGCACTAACCTTACAGTGCATCTCGATGAGGTTATTATAGGAACAGGAGGTCTTGATTACAGGGTATTTCTTAGCGAACTGAGCAGACTAAAGAATGTTCCACTTATGCTTGAGCACCTCAAGACACCTGAAGAATATGACCAGGCTGCTGCTGCTGTAAGAAAATATGCAGAAACCGCAGACATAAAACTATGCTGATTACCAGGATCTAATAAAAATAAACCATGACAAATTCGGACCAGTTCATTCAGCCACAGGAAAGGATACTCTCTGTCGATTTTTTCCGCGGACTTACAATGTTCCTGCTGATTGGTGAAAGTACTCTGCTTTACGAACATCTAAATGAGTTTGGTGGCACTGGTATTGTACATTTTTTTGCAACACAGCTCAGTCATCATGAATGGAACGGTCTACGTTTCTGGGATCTCATACAACCCTTCTTCATGACTATAGTTGGTGTGGCCATTCCCTTTGCTGTTGCCAATAGGAAAAAGAAAGGCGATTCCGACAGTAAAATACTTCAGCATGCATTCAAGCGCTCACTATTGCTGTTGTTTTTCGGATGGGCCGTCTATTGCATTGGCCCGGGGAAAATTGTCTGGAGATTTCAGAATGTCCTGGCACAGTTATCTGTAACTTACATAGTTGCCTTCCTTATAATGAACAAAAGCACAAAATTCCAGTTGTCGTTCACGTTACTTTTGCTCCTGCTCATCGATCTTGCCTACAGGTTTTTCCCTGTTGAAGGTTTCAATCAGCCATGGGTGCCATATAAAAACCTCGGGGCATGGTTCAATCAGCTTGTTGAAGGGACAGACAAAACCAGTATCTGGGCAACTCTGAATTTTGTATCGACCACAGCTCATACTGTCTGGGGAGTTCTTGCCGGCAAGCTGCTCATGAGTGCTAAGCCTGCGATGGAAAAAATAAAAATACTGGTCATAGCCGGTGTCATAGCCCTGGCAGTGGGCTTCGGACTTGACTGGCTGGGTATTACGCCTGTGATCAAAAAGATAGCAACCTCATCATTTGTCTTTGCAAGTGCAGGATGGACAATGCTGGCCCTGGCCTTCTCCTACTGGCTGATTGATGTAAGGAAATACTTCATTGAAGGAGCAAAATTCTTCATCATTGTAGGCATGAACTGCATAGCGATTTACCTGTTTTTTGAGGTAGGCGGAGCGAGTCTTCTTTATAAGATCTTCACCCCATTTACAACATCGCTGCTCGGCTGGGCAGGAAGTCTTACGGCAGGTATAGCTACAAGCATTATTGTATGGGCAGCACAGTGGTATATGTGTTACTGGCTGTATAAGAATAAGTTGTTTATAAAAATATAAAAAACTCACCCCCTGCCCCCTCTCTGCTTCACTAAGTGGGGGTGTCATACAAAGATTCCCCCTTTGATGGGGGCTAGGGGGATGTTAACAAGACAATTAAACACTGTATATGAGTACTCCCATACAATCAGAAAAGGCACCCGACAGGGTATTATCGGTCGATTTCTTCAGAGGTTTCACAATGTTCATGCTTGTAACAGGCATTACAAATGTTTTTCATGAACTGGCCCATAACAATATGGGAGGGTCGGTAATTGCCGAACTGAGCAGGCAGTTTGAACATGCGGAGTGGAACGGACTGTTTGCCTGGGACCTTATCCAGCCCTTCTTCATGTTCATTGTCGGAGTGGCAATGCCTTTCTCTTTTGCAAAAAGAACTGCCCGCGGCGATTCTTACAAAACAGTTCTGCTGCATGCCTTATCAAGATCATTCTGGCTGCTGGCTCTTGGCTTCATGCTCGGATCGGACAGGAATTCACATGCTTTCCAGAATGTACTGGCGCAACTGTCATTCACTTACCTGGTGGCTTTCCTCCTGATGAGGACAGATTTCAAGATTCAGATAGCTGTATCGTTCGGGATGATTATACTGTCTGATTTTATATACAGGGTATTCCCGGTTGATGGTTTCAACCAGCCTTTCACACCTGACAAAAATTTCGGAGCCTGGGTCGATATGCTGATTTCCGGGCATCTCAGCACAGGTCACTGGGTGTCATTCAATGCAATACCAACAACTGCTCACACAATGTGGGGAGTGCTGACAGGCATGCTGCTTATGAAGGACTGGACACACAATAAGAAACTGCTTGTTCTTCTGATCCCGGGAACAATAATGATAATTACAGGCTACCTTATGGATCCGTATATTCCTATAATCAAAAGGATCTGCACAAGTTCTTTTGTTATAGTGAGCGGAGGGTACTGCCTTGTAGCAATGGCATTTTCGTACTGGCTTATAGATGTAATGAAATACACCAGGTTCCTTAACTTCTTTGCCATAGTGGGAATGAATGCAATATTCATTTACCTCTTTTCAAATCTTGGAGGCAAGAATCTCCTCCGTGGCGCTGCTGATCCGTTCACATCCCGAATATTCTTTTTTATGGGTGATGTCGGGAAAGATGTTGTGGTCACCCTTGTTGTTGCAGCAATGGTATGGTATATGTGTTATTACCTTTATAAGAAGAAGATATTCATAAGGCTGTAAGCTCATAGCAATTTAGCAATTTAGCAATTTAGCAGTTTAGCAATTTAGCAGTTTAGCAATTTAGCAGTTTAGCTGATAGTTAATAGTACTATGAGCTATCAGCTACGAGCTACGAGCTTTATACCATCCAGTGCCTCTGGCTGGACGGGGAAGAGGATTTATGTTATAAAACATAATTTTCTCGGCATGCTCTCCGTAGGGTCCCATTAATTCTTCCTTCCCACCGGGGCTGATAATCAGAGAACAACCTATGCATTTCCAATTCTTCCATGGACCTTCTGTGACAGGACCAACATTGCTTGCAGAGGCAATCCAAACCGAAAACTCCTTTGCAACAGGCATATAGGCATCTCTCCAGGTTTTCCCATAGGGTTCATTTTTATTGTCATGATCAGGAGGCACAGCCCAGCTTGAAGGTGATAGAATTACATCTGCCCCCATATAGCATAACGACCGGGCAAGAACATGATCGATAGCTGTTCCGTCGGCGCAGATCATCAGACCTATAGTACCCCATGGCGATTTACACACATTGAGCCTGTCGCCCTGGGCATAAACATCATGAGCTATGTCGAGCTCATTGAGTTTGCGGTGTTTAATTACAAGTTTCCCCTCACTGTCAATTATCACAGCAGAGTTGTACACCGCATCTCCATCCCTCTCAACAATCCCGCAGCACAACCATATTTTGTTCTTTACTGCAGCTTCTGAAAGGGCTTCAAATGATTTTCCTCCGGGTATCGTACCGGCAAGTTTCTTTGCTGAGGGATGTGTCCAGCCAAGGTCAAGAACTTCAGGCAGCAGTGCTATATCAGCTCCTCCCTTTGCAGCTTCAGCAATAAGATCTGCCGCATGACTCAGGTTTTTCTGCAGTTCACCCGGCTCGACGTACATCTGCACAAGAGCCAGCTTAAACTCCCGCAAAGGCGTCTGGGCGTTCATTGAAAAAAATTCTGTAACAAGAAACAGAAGAAAAAATACTCTTTTATAATATAGCATGCAATCTTATAATAAACATGCAAAAAAAAGCCCCTCTCCCATGGGAGAGGGGTTTGGGGTGAGGTCTCCTACCTGGTAACCTCCAGTACTCTCTTAATGATCTGGAAATTAACATCTGAGCTCAGGTTCTTCTCAAGTGAAGAAGCTGTAGCCTGATCGCCTGTTGCAATGGCAGCAGCCCATTTCTGTGCAGGACTGTTTGATTCCTTCATTTTCTTAACAAGCTCATCGGCAGCAGTTTTGTTGCCAAGGCTGTTCAAAACATTCACTGTAAGAATATTGCTGTATGAAGCCCCTCTCCTGTGACCGGTATATTCCGATATAGATTTTTTCAGAGCTTCTGTCTCAGCCTTGCGGTTAAGTTTGTTCAGACAGTATATATTAAGGTAGTCCTGAATCCTTGTATCAGTAACATAGGGTTTGCCCACGCCGAGATGTTCAGGATAATCTTTTGATTTATCGATCATCTTAATTGCATCAGCATATTTCTTCTTTCCAATAAGATCCATAGACATCAGCAATGAGGCCTGCTCATAAATCACTTTACCCTCGCTTGCACCTTCACCCGGCAGTATTGTCATAGCATCAAGAAGTTTCAGGCTGTTAGCATATTGCCCGTTATTTATGAGAGCAAGGATATGCTGAACTTCTATTGCCTGGTTACCCTTGAATTTTTTAGCACCGGCACTGGTGAGAGCCAGCATGGTCTTATAATCCTTATTGTCATAGTAGTACTGGATTAGTCTTCCTGCTGAACGCCAGTCATTGGGATCGAGCTTAACTGCCATCTGAATGTCAGCAAGTTCTTTTGCATCATCCTTCGGAGTCATAAGCGCTGCCCTCGTAAGGTAGAAGGGAGCATAATCAGGATCATTACCGCAATCTGCAAGAAGTTTAATACCCTCTGCCCTTCTCTGGATAGCAATCTTGTTAAGGGCAAGGTAATATTTGAATTTCCAGCTGTTATTCTTTGAAACTGCCCATTCAAGAGCAGACACATCTTCAGTCCTGTACGGGAATACAAATGCAGGTGATGCCACAGCAACTTCATTAAGCATTGAGGCATCATTTTTCAGGAAGGCTTTCCAAAGTGTAACTACGGGCTGAACAGGAGCATTTGACAGCAGTGAAACAGCATCATCCTTAAGACCAAGACCATAGTAGATCATAGCTGTTTCAAGGTAGGTCTGGTATGCCATCTCGTTTGTGATTGTCGATTTGAATTTTTTAAGATTATCCTCTGAAGGATTCAGCAGGTAAGCTTCAAAATCGGCAAAATGGCTGAGCTGATCAGCACTCAGTATTGTCTGGATCACCTTTTGTGCATTTTCCTTCTCCCCTGTTTTTCTGTACATAACTGCCAGTACCTGGAGGGCGTTGAAATTATACCTTTCATAATCAAGTGACTGCTTTGCATAATGTTCTGTAAGTTCCATGTCGTTCAGCCTGAATTCGATAGCAGCCATAAGTGCATAAGCCACAGATCTGTATTCCGGTGAACGGGCTGCCCATCCGAGGCTCTCGATTGCATCGGTAAGGTTACCCTGAGCCAGATAAGTAATACCTGCAAAATAGTTTGCAGCAGGGTGATAGGTATCAAGCATAAGGGCATTGTTTGCAAAATAAAGTGCTGAATCATACCTCATCGAACGGTAATACACCTCGGTGAGAGCAGACATTGCATCGATATACATCGGGTCTTTTTCAAGACATTTCTTAAATAACTCCTCTGCCTTTAAATAATTCCTGGCTTCCTTATTCTCACTACCTTCCTGGTAAAGTGTAGCAGCTGTCACAAGGTCTTTCGGCATTGTTGAAACAAAGGGTCTCTTCAGAGCTTTCTTTGTGAGCGGACTGTATTGCAGATCCATACCCTCAACAACAACTTCATAGTCAGTATTGCTGTTAACGGCTACAGATGTTGTGAAAACATCCATGGGTTTGAATTTCTTTGATTCGGTAAAGACTACTTTTCCTCCGGTTTTTACCGAGATTTTACCTTCGGCAAATGCGAGGGAATTAATTCCGACATTAAGTTTCCCGTCAGCCACTTCAGCATGCAATACACCAGCGGGAGACATATCGCTGATGCCTCCTATCTCTTTTACAGGGAACCATATCTCGTGCCATCTGTCGGTAAGTCCGGGATTGAAAGGAGTCTGTGAAATGGGTGTTTTGAAAGCGGTGGTGCCACCATACTGGTTATGCATACGGCCGGCCTGAAATTCCATGTACTGGCCATCGCTGTCGGTAAGCAGCTGTTCCCAGATACCCCCATCGCGTGCAAGTGACCACAGCCAGAGTTTATGACCGGGCATATCATCATAAAGGGCATAATGACCATAGCCAAACTTCGAATTATGATAATATCCTCCCATGAAGTCGTTGTATTCACCAACAACATGGTATGACTTGCTCGATTCAAAATTATTATTCTTGTACCAGGAGACATCCCTGCCATCTTTATTTACCGGCCACAGACCGAACTCACCGCCATGTCCGATTTCAGCAATACCCGGATACTGGAACTCAAGGTCGTCAGTTACAACTGCAGCACCTGTCATCCAGTTATAATAAGTCTGGTTCAGGGGAGTTGGATTTATCCACATTGCATAGGTGTCGAAATATGCCTTGTCTTTCTGCAGCCTGACTTCAACGTACCATTTTGTTCTTGAAGGAAGATCGTAGTTGCCGACAATACAGCTGACACTTCCATCTGCATTTTCAGTCATTTTATAATCCACGGGAACACAGGTTGAGGGATTATGACCGATAAAACCGAAGTTCAGCTCAATACCTCCTGAAGTCCACGGGCCACGCATTGAGATATTGCGGTATTTCATAACCTCATTACGGTATACAAATTCCTTTCCGGTTGATTTTTCTATTGCACCCCATACCTTACCTCCATCGGAAGGCATCACCCAGACCTGTATGTAATCATTTTCAAGTTTTACAACATCCCATTTCTGAACGGTTCCCTTTACAGCATAACCATGAAATGAATGGTACGGAAATATCTCATCGCGCCTTTCGGTGAGAATAGGTACCGGATTTGGATCATTGTAAGGATAAGTGAGAATATCCCTTTTTTCAAGAGTTATTGAAGCTTTCTGACCAACAAGAAATTGTGGCAGAATGAGCAACAAAAACAATAAGTTCTTTTTAAGCATAACAATATGATTTAAGGTTTTTATTGATTTGATTTAATTTCCGGTTTAAGTTTACCAAATGTAGCCAAGATAATTCAATTATTTGTACAATTTATGTTAAAGAACAAGGCTGAGATTTTCACCTCATGCAGTACAAAGATTTTATACAAAGGGCAGAGAGGCAATTATTGATTATATTAGCAACAGGGATTCAGACATATAAATTGTCCTCTGAAATGAAAAAAATGAATCTAAAGAGAGCAGCATTTATTTTCCTGACTACAGGAATTTTATGCTTCTCAGCAAGCTTCCTGAACGGACAGTCACAGGAAAAAAGCACCGGAAGAATCAGGATTGCCTCGTGCCAGTTTCCTGTTTCAGCAGATATCAGGTCTAACTATAGGTTTATTGAGGCACAGATAACCGAAGCTAAGATTAAAAAGGCAGATATTGTACATTTCCCTGAATGTGCTCTCTCAGGCTATCCGGGAACAGACATGCAAACAATGGAGAACTTCGACTGGACCCTCCTGCACCAGATGACCGATTCAGTATGTGCTGTTGCAGGGAAGCTGAAAATTTGGGTGGTTCTTGGTTCTCTTCACAGGCTGGGCGGGAACAATAAACCTCATAATTCATTGTACCTTATCACTCCTGAAGGAAAAATAGCTGACAGGTACGACAAGAGGTTCTGCACATCGACAGATCTGAAATACTGCTCTCCCGGCGATCATTTTGTAACCTTTGACCTGAAGGGATTGAAATGCGGACTACTGATATGTTATGACATCAGGTTTCCGGAACTTTACAGGGAATACAGGAAACTTGGCGCCGACATGATATTCCAGTCATTTTACAACGCGAAGGCAGACAGGGGCAGCATACATCCCCTTATAATGCCGGTAACTGCACAGGGTCATGCGGGAGTTAACTACTTCTATATGTCACTGACAAATTCATGTGCCCCTATGAGCTGGCCCTGTCATTTCATAACTCCTGACGGGCTGATACAGAATAAGCTTGCACCCGATGAACCGGGCATCCTGATTTCAGATATCGATCTGTCGGTTAAGTATTATGATGCCAGCGGCGAATTCAGACCTGATGCTATTAAAGGGAAACTGAACAGCGGCACCCTCGTAAAAGACTCATTGTCAACAAACAGAACAAATATATACTGAGCAGGATCTGATGAGCAGATTTACCTTAAAGGACCTTGAAAGCCTTAGCGGCATAAAGTCGGATACGATCCGGATCTGGGAGCACCGTTACAGATTGCTTTCACCGCACCTGACAAAAACAGGAAGGAGATGGTATGAGGACAGTGACCTTAAAAGACTGCTGAATATTTCAGTCCTCTATAACAGCGGAGTGAAAATATCCAGGATAGCAAAGATGACCGGAGAGGAGATTGAATCGCGTACCATTACATTATCAGAAGGGCACAGGAAACCTGAGAATATAATCGCAGCCCTGATCATGGGCATGAACAGTCTCGATGAAAATGCTGTTAACGACCTGCTCATGAAATGCTTAATAAACAAGGGACTGGAAAATACATTTACAGAGATTGTTTTCCCCTTCCTGAACAAAGTAGGCCTCCTGTGGCAGACAGGGTCAATAAATGCCGCAAAAGAACATTTTATTTCAGGAATATTCAGGCAGAAGCTTTTTTCTGCAATCGATTCTCTCCCTCCAAACACCTCGAAAAGCGGGAAAAAGGTACTCCTGTTTCTTCCTGAAGGTGAGTTTCATGAGCTTGGCCTTCTGTTCTTCTCCCTGCTGATAAGGAAAAATGGTCATAATGTAATCTACCTTGGCCAGTCAGTTCCCTATGATTCAGTTATTGAGACAGCAGAAACATGGATTCCTGATTTTGTTGTCACAGGTAATCTTACCAGCCTGAATATGAAGGACTCTGGCTCTTATCTTAAAAAATTATCATCGGCTTTACCGGAACAGAAAATATATGCGGGAGGTGAAATGGCTCTTTCAGCCCGGAAACTGAAACTGAAGAATTTGAAGCCTTTGTTTGTGCTCAGTGATCTTGATTTTCTTTACAACTTAAAACCATAATTATATGTCACTTACAGAAAAAATTTCAGCAGATCTGATTGCTGCTATGAAAGCCAAGGACACCGTTGCCCTTGAAGCAATAAGGGCTGCAAAGACAGCCTTCATACTTGCCAAATCGGAAAAAGGAGCTGAGGCTGTCCTCAGTTCAGATGAAGAATTGAAGGTAATTCAGAAACTTGTTAAACAAAGAAGGGAATCAGCCGAGATATATAAGCAGAACAACAGGGCCGATCTGTACCAGAAGGAGGTTGCCGAGGCCGATGTGCTTGAAAAATATCTCCCGGCAAAGATGAGCGAGGCTGAGCTCACTGCAGCTGTTAAGTCCGTTATTGAGAAGGTAGGTGCTAAATCACCTGCCGATATGGGTAAGGTTATGGGAACTGCAACAAAGGAACTGGCAGGCAAGGCTGATGGCAAGGAGATTTCAGCAATTGTGAAGAAAATCCTGGGATAAGAGAAGGCTTTAGAGGCTTTAGAGGCTATACAGCCTTTACAGCTTTACAGCCTTTACAGCCTTTACAGCCTCTACAGCTTTCCTATGGTCCCGTTTATCAACGCCTTTGCCAGGTCGATGTGATACCATTCTTTTGCGTAGAAATATGTAAGCACGACCAGGGCTGCAATGAAGGCAAGGAAAAGGCCCAGGTATTTTCCGGCAAATGACTTGCCCGATTTCACAACCTTCATCGACAGGGCCTTCACCCACTCTTCCATTTTAGCAAACAGGGGGTAAAAAATAACTACAATAACTCCCATTGCTATTAAGGTAAAAGTCACAGGCCGCATGTGGCTTTTATAGCTTATGAGATAGTCACTTATGGCCTGGGTTAAAAGATTGGCTGTGAGGATTGTCAGGGTAGTAACAACAAACCTGAAGAAATATCGGTACATTTTTTACAATTTAGTTACTTAAGTATTCCCAATATTAATCAATTTAGTCAGGAATATTTCGAATTCAATTGTAATTCATGGTAATTCGCTACGCTGTAATTAATAGTAATTCATTGCAATTCAATCTCCTTAATTACAATAAATTACGAGCGAAGCGCTAATTACGCCCGAAGGGCAAATTACCTTTGAACCATTGAGCCTTTGCGAGAAACTGGAAACTGTGGAAAATTCCTTTTTAACCACAGAGTTCACAGAGGCGCCTTCGGCGTAACACAAAGGACTCAGAGGGTAGCAACAGGTATTTAATTACTACTAATTACAGCGAAGCGAATTACGCCCGAAGGGCTAATTACAATAAATTACGACGAAGCCAAATTACGCGCGAAGCGCAAATTACTCTTCCAACCTGTCAAGGAGGTTCTGGGGAAGGGATTTTGTTGTACCGGCACCAAGATCCTTTATCTTCT